>JBQGDD010000130.1:0-3984 GCA_052038845.1 Dyadobacter sp.
GGGCTTAATATAAAAAAGGCTGATGATTACCAGTAGTGTATGGAGTATGCTTATTCGTGTAAAATCTGTAAAAGGGCGAAAGTGCGATACACGCTCATTCATATCATACAATACTTTTACAGGCACATTTTTAACCGGAACGCCATTCCAGGCAGTACGGGCTATAACTTCTATTTCAAACTCAAACTTATTGGTAAAATATTTTTTAGGGAGCTTTTCTAACGGATACAGCCTGTACCCCGACTGGGTATCGGTAAGTTTTATACCGGTTTCAAACCAAAACCAAAAATTGGAAATCCTGTTGCCGGTGCTACTCTTTTTAGGCACCGTTTCATGCTGCATATTACGGCTGCCGATAAGCAGTGCCTCTCCCTCCTGCTCCAGCATATTTATAAAAACCGGAATATCGTCAGGAAAATGCTGCCCGTCAGAATCTATCGTAATAGCATACCTGTAGCCTGCACTTTTAGCCGCCGAAAACCCCGTTTGCAAGGCAATGCCCTTACCCCTGTTTTTCGGTTGGTGTATAACTGTAAGCTGCGGATAACGTGCTAATATTTCGGGTGTGGTATCGGTAGAACCGTCATTTATAACAATTACAGCATCAGTATATAAAAGCACACCTTTAATAACCCTCTCTAAAGTTTTGTGATTATTATAAGTAGGTATAATAACACAGCACTTTAAAAGGCTTATTTTACTATAATATTTTGGAACTGTGTCCATTATAAATATTAGCGGTTTAAAACAGTCTGCAAAGATACTTTTTAATTTGGCACAGGCAAACTTCTTTTTTAAAGCAAAAAAGCGGCTTTATTTAAAAGCCGCTTTTTCTGCTTCTGAGAAAGAAGCAGAGTTTTTTATAAATTTTTTTGTAAATAGTTTAAGGTCGGCGGGCTGGGTGCTGTAATGTTTGGTAAGAAAGGCTTTATCTGACTCAACATCATCATTATACCCTGTAATTTTAGGAGCATTTTCCTGTATGTTAAGCCTTATAAGGCGCACTTCATAATTATCAGGATCTCTGGCAACAGTAGCTTCAAGCAGCTTAGCCCCCTTTGTAAAAAGGTTCTTTTTTACCAGCAGCCCTTTTGCATATTTTGCCTGCAATGTAACAGATGCAGCTTTATAGGCCACCATAGTTGTGTTTTTACTGTTTTCATCTACCGACTCTAACATAGCGTCAAGCTCTTTAGCAGCATGCTGTGATGTTGCGGCACTAACATATTTTTCCCTTACGGCAGAAATATCTGCCGGGATAACAGTTAAAACAACTGAAATAAATAAAATCAATGTTTTCATAGCAGTTAATTTACATCCATTAAAGTTCACAAATACTTACGTAAATCCTAATTTTTACTATAAATACAACTTAACTTTAACGCTACGGTTTCGTTAAAACAGGTAATATTTTTAACCTTAACCTCACCCGTTTCGGTTTCTGTAACATCAAGTTCTAATTTAAGTTCAGGCGTAGCCTCCGGGTTTATTAATGCCATAAACTTTATATTAGATGCGCTTGTCATAACAAGGGGTACATTAACTACTTCCTGTGTCAGCTCTTTTATAATCTGCATCATGCATACCCCGGGCGTTACAGGATTACCTGGAAAATGCCCTTTAAAAACATCATGGGCAGCATTAATAGTTATCTGTGCGGTATATTTCCCTTCCGCTGTTCTTTCCAGCGATGTAACTTCATAAAAATTTTTAAGCAGCATTTTTCCTTTTTTAAAACGAATAACAAAGCCCTAACTGCAATACACTGTTAAGGATAACATCATTCTGTATATTATTTCCGTTATTATCAAGCCAGCTTTGATAGCCAAATATATCTATTAAACCCATTTTATATCGTGCTTCTATAGTAAGCCCAAAATCAAGTGTATAGCCTAAACCTCCCTGCAATGCAAAGTCAATATCAGATATACTGTCTCCAATCCACTCATTAGAAAGATTGTCACCAATTTTAAAATCTATAGATGGCCCTATTATAGCATGAAACTCATCAACTATATAAAACTTATTCATAAGCGCAAAAGAAAGGTACTGTACCTCTAAATCGCGCGACATATTTTGGTTGCCGGGAAAATTAATATTACTACCCGGGCGGTATTCAGCTCCTTGCCTCGTGTAGTTAATTTCCGGTTGCAGGGTGTAAAATTTTGCCAGGTCAATACTTACCATACCTCCTATATAAAAGTCAGGTCTAACATCAGTCTGTTGCCAGTTAGTAAAGTTTGCAAGGTTAAGACCCGCCCTTAAGCCTGGATACACATTAACACGCCTGTTTCCGTCAAATTGTGCCTGTGCCTGCTGTAAAGAAAAGCACAGGATAAATAATGCTACTACTCTTTTCATAATTGTTGGTTAGTTTTTGATTGATGATTAATTTTATTTAGTAGTGCCTTTCATTAAAAAACTGTATGAAAGCCCTAACTGAAAAACAAGGTTTGTATTATTATTGCCTATGTTATCAAACCTGTTGCTTTCTAATACATCTATTATCCCTTTTTTTACCCTTGCTTCAATTACCAGCCCCATAGGCAGCGTGTAGCCTAGGCCTGCTATAAAGGCAAGATCTACATCAGAGTTTGTTACCGCGTTAGACCGGGTCTGGAAATCCATTGTAGGTCCAAAGTGAAAATCTAACTCATCATTAAATGTAAACCTGTTTAATATAGCAAAAGACAGGTAGTCTATATTTACATTAAAATCTCTTCTTTCAAACACCTGTGCGTTATTATTAAATATAACTCCAGAGCCCTGTGCGCCTTGCCTGCTGTATGTAACTTCCGGCTGCAATGTATAAAACCGTGTAAGCTTTACTGCCATAAAACCACCTACATAAAAGTCAGTTTTATAGTTAAAATCTGTCTGTGTAAAATTAGTAAAATTTACCCCTCCCCTTAATCCTGGTTTAACGGTAATACCTGAGCCTGAATCGTACTGGGCATGTAGCTGTGCTGTAAATGCAATGGCTATTAATAAAATGATCTTTTTCATAGTACGCTATTTTAAAATTACCTGCTTGTCCCTTTTACATCAAAGCTGTATGACACCCCTAACTGAACCACAAAATTTGTATTAGTATTTTGGCTGTATGAATATATGTCATAACTGTAAAAATCATCCAAAACATCTGCAAATCCCTTTTTTACCCTTGCTTCAATTTCAAGCCCAAAAGGCAGTTTGTAGCCTATCCCTGCCATTACCCCTACATCTGCCGCAGTAAGAAACTCATGGTTATTGTTTAGTAAAAAGTCAAGGGTAGGCCCAAAATGTATATTAATCTGGTCGTTAAATGTAAACTTGTTCATAAGCCCAAGCGAAAGATACTGTAAAGAAAAATCTACGTAGTCTGTACGCCCAGCGCCTATGTTAAAATCATAATAAGTATAGTTGCCTTCTGCACCCTGCCTGGAGTAGGTAACTTCAGGCTGTAAAATATAAAACCGGCTCAGTTTTATTTCAGCAAGACCACCTGCATAAAAATCAGTTTTAGAATCAAGTTCTGTCTGAGTTAACTGCGAAAAGTTAACCCCCGCCCTGATACCTGATTTAACAGTTATTTGCGCAGAAGCACCTATGCCGGTAAAGGCAAGAATTAATAAATAAATTTTCTTTTTCATAGCTATTGGTTGTTTATATAAGTAAGGTCTATTCTTAACTTGATATTTTTATGATCAATCACAATTTTTTTGGCTAATATATCATTTTCAGCAACATAATCTATAATAACTTTTTCTTTAGTTTTGGTAGCGTTAACCAAACTGTAAAGCTGTTTATTACCATTACCTGTAAAAAGATAATTATACCTTTTTTTGTCTTTTGATTTATAAACGGCGTTTTCAGAATTTTCGTACTTAGCCATTACCAAATGCTGTTTTTTCAGCAACAGCATAAAATCCTTTTTTAAAGTATTTACAATTATTTTCCTGTCAAGTTCTTCAAGAATATAATTAACCGTAAAATCAGTATCTG
>JBQGDD010000131.1:0-2106 GCA_052038845.1 Dyadobacter sp.
ATCTCCGTCCGGTCGCTATTCTATGGAGACAGGAGGTCGTATTTGATGTACCTTTTTTTGAAGAAGAAAGCAAACTCGCCACAGTGCCATACGAATATGGCTGCCAAACTAATCTTACAAGCAATTGATATTAAGAACCTGGATGTTCTTAAAGAAATTAACCATTCTAAATTAAAACGATTAACAGATAAAACGAGCTAAAATCAGATCCTGGTAATGAAGGACTGTAAATTTAAAATCAAAAAATGACGAAAGCAAAGGTTTTTTTTCCTTTGCTTTTTTCTAATGAGGAGGCATTTATATGAGTAAATATAGTGTAGCTAAAACGATTGAAATTTCTTATAAAACTGATGGATTATCGCCTGTTCTTCATGATATGCCAATCACATTTGATCCGTCTTTATCAAGGGATAAACTCATAACTAAAACAGTAAGGACTTTAAAGAGAGCAATGAAGAAAAATACAATGACATTCGATACTGCAGAAGCAAAAATAGAGTATCTCAATTCATTTACTACTGATCAAGATAACGTAAACATTCGCTTTGACTTAGTTGATGAGGAGAAAGGCCGAATGGAGTATTTAAAAAAATTATTATTAAATTGTTTGCCTAAAAAAGAAAAAGCAGTGTATGAAATGCCTGATAGTACTTCAGTAAGCTATGACTATTCTAAGATCATTCTCGTTAAAATAACGTTTACCACTCCTACAAATAGTATGGAAGGTTACGGTGTGGTTGACAGTACCTTAGATGCAAAAAAACATCTAGGACACTATCAGCTTTTAAATAACAACATTTATAACGGTGCTAGAGTCATAGATATATATACTTTAGCTGCTTCTGCTTTGTTATACAGCAGCATGCACGGCTTCTGTAAAAAGCACTTTCGGATCTATCAGAGTGAGTGTCTAAAGTTTCTAAGGGAGAATGGTGCTGATATTCCTCTTTACGTCACATATGGTAAAGATGATTATACGGAGCTACTACAGGAGTCAGACATCGGGTCGTGTGTGCACAAAAGGTATAATAATGCTTTTCTGTTAAAAGAGGATTATTCCTCTGAAAAGAGATCTTATTGGGTTGATCCTACAAGTGATATTCAACTAACCGTCATCATTCATATGTTTGTTGCACATATCATGAGTACGAAAACACGCCTTCAGGAACACATAGACGCTCAAAAAAAATCTTATGCGAAAGCTTTTGAAACAAAAAAACATATTAACTTAAGTCACCAAGTGGTTATGCAGAACAACAAATTTTTAAATTATTATGGATATGTGGAACTAGATAACAATGTGGATTTAAACAAATTTGCGAAGTTGGAAGACTCTTTAGAAGAACTAGCTAAAGTAATCCCAATCCCAAGATGTAAACATCATTCGTTTCGCATCAAAAAACTCGGTAAGCATCGCGCTGCCGGTGTGTATTTCCCCTCAAAACAATCTACGATACATGACATTCAACGCAGCGACTCATTTACTCATGAGCTTTTCCATCAAATTGATTATCAACTAGGTGAGAATGGACTATTGTCTCGCTATAGTGACACGAAGCACTGTATCGAGCTTATTCTTCGTTATAGCAATGCTGTCATGAACGCTATTAAATCGGCTCCTGCTGATCATCCTCTTCTTAAAGAATGGTACTCAACAGGTAAGTTTAATCAAGCATATTATTTTATGCCAACCGAAATA
Organism: Dyadobacter sp.; assembly: GCA_052038845.1. GTDB lineage: Bacteria > Bacteroidota > Bacteroidia > Flavobacteriales > Flavobacteriaceae > Flavobacterium. Next base: position 1,700 of record JBQGDD010000131.1, read on the forward strand.
TTTGCTCGATGTGGGGAAATTTATGTCATGAACAAACTATCAGACTCTCTCTTAGTGCGATCGAAGGAAGATCCATCTATTGTACATCCTCAAGATAAGGACTTAGTCGACTATATCAATCACTTTTTCGATAACTTATTTAGAGAGAAATTCACTGAAAAACAACCAGCTATCCTGGAACCAAAAGTAGAACAATTATCTTTATTCTAATTAACTATAACGACACTATTACTAAATGGAGGGCTTATTATGACGGTACCAGCACGCAACCTTGTAGAAGAATTCGTGGAGAATGAACAGATTCGCCATATGAATGAAAAAGAGATGAAGCTAAAGGAATTACGTTCGAGAATGAAAACCCTGTTTGATTCGGGGTTAGACCGAAGAATTGAATTAGAAAGTCATGA
>JBQGDD010000132.1:0-5859 GCA_052038845.1 Dyadobacter sp.
CCCAAAGAAAACATTACTGTCCTTATAGGCCCTGAGGGAGATTTCTCTGTAAAGGAAATTAAATTAGCTCTAAGTAACAATTACATACCGGTATCGTTAGGTAATACACGGCTGCGTACCGAAACCGCTGGTATTGTAGCCGCACATAGTGTAGCTTTTGCAAACGAATAGAAAACTACCATTTCGTTTTAAGAAACTTCGTTATATTTACACTTCAAACTGGCTTAATGAAAAAACTACTCTACATACTACTGTTATCTCCTGCCCTGCTTTTAGCACAGGAAATAGCTGTACTTAAATATTCAGGCGGTGGTGACTGGTACGGAAATCCTACCGCTCTGCCTAACCTTGCTAAATTCTGTAATAAAAATATCAATACTAAAATAAACCCTAAAACAGCTACTGTAGAGGTGGGCAGCCCCGATTTATTATCATACCCGTTTGTACACATGACAGGGCATGGTAATGTTGTTTTTAGTGATAATGATGTTACTAATTTACGCAATTATCTATTATCCGGTGGTTTTTTGCATATCGATGATAACTATGGTATGGACGAATATATCCGTAAGGAGCTAAAAAAGGTGTTCCCGGATAAAGAGCTTACCGCAGTACCCGTAAACCATGAAATTTTTAAAGGCCCTTTCAGTTTTCCGCAGGGATTGCCTAAAATACATGAGCATGACAACAAGCCACCACAAGCTTGGGGGTTTTTCGCAGAAGGCAGGCTTGTATTGCTTTACACCCACGAAACAGACCTCGGCGACGGATGGGAAGACCAGGAGGTGCATAACGACCCGAAAGAGGTTAGGGAAAAAGCCCTTAAAATGGGAGCCAACATATTAAACTATGCATTTAATAATTAATGCCTGAACAACTCACTCACAATCAGGTAGCGTTCAGTAAAAAAGCATTTCCGGTAACGCTGGTTTGCGATAATATTACCTATCAGCCAAATATAGGTTCGCTATTCAGGCTTTGTGATGCTTTTGGCATAAACAAAATAATTTTTATTGGCAAAGACCTTGCACTTACTCCCCGAAAAATAAACCGGACATCAAGAGGTACACACCTTACGGTTTATTATGAAGTTATAGAAACCGCAGAAGAAGCTATAGCACATCTTAAAAATAATGATTTTGAGATAATTTCACTCGAAATAACAAAAAGCAGTATTCCTGTAAAACAGTTAAGCATCAAGGGTAATAAGCCCATAGCACTTGTCCTCGGCAGTGAGGTATCAGGGGTGTCTGAGAGGTTTTTAAGCCTGTCAGATACCGTAACCCATATAGAAATGTTTGGCAGTAACAGCAGTATGAATGTAGTACAGGCAGCAGCTATTGCTTTATATGAAATTACAGCTATTTTGTCATAATCTTATATTAACATAAATCACGTTAATAATTTTTTTTATACATTCGGCTTTACAAAACACTAACCACAATGCTTAACTCTAAAATAATTGCAAACGGAATACTAAGGGCGGTAGGTATTGCTTTAGGTATATACATCCTGTTACTATTTCTTTACAAAATACAGTCAGTAATAATATACCTGTTTGTTGCGCTCATAGTAAGCATGATTGCAAGCCCCATAATACGCTTCCTTAAAAGAAAGCTGAAATTTCCGCATATTGCCGCAGTAATAACAACGCTGTTATTTTTTATACTGCTCCTGGCAGGATTTATAATGCTTTTCGTTCCGCTTATTATTACACAGAGTGAAAACCTTTCGTTACTCGATACTGTAAAACTGGAGCAGGATGTTAATGACCTGATAACCCAGGTAAACAGTTATTTTGATATTGATGCAAAAAAACTTATCAATGATGCGGATATAACTTCTAAAATAAACTTTAACCTAATACCTGACTTTATAAATTCACTCTTGGGTATCCTGAGTGGTTTTGGTATGGGGGTAGCATCAGTAATTTTTATTACTTTCTTTTTCCTTAAAGACAGAAAACTGTTTTTTGCAGGCTTTAAAAAACTGCTGCCCCATGCTCACGAAGATAAGATACTTAACTCCTTACGAAAGATTAATTATATGCTGAGCCGTTATTTTATAGGGCTTATAATGCAGGTTTCTGTACTGTTTGTTCTATACCTTATAACGCTTCTTATATTCGGTGTTAAAAATGCCTTTATAATTGCTTTTATAACTGCCCTGCTTAATATAATACCTTACATAGGCCCGTTAATTGCTACTGTGCTTGTTATTGTTTTAACCATGCTGGGGTTAATGGGACCGGAAACACAGGGGGAAATGTTATCTACAACACTGTACGTACTTATAGGATACAGCCTTGCACAGGTTATAGATAATAACTTAAGCTCCCCTATAATTTTTTCAAACAGTGTAAACTCACACCCTCTGGAAATATTTTTGGTAATTCTTATCAGTGGCTTTGTATTTGGCATACTGGGCATGATAATAGCCATACCTGTATATACAGCCTTAAAAGTTATTGCAAAAGAGTTTTTCCCTACCAACAGGGTTGTAAGAATGTTAACCAAAGATTTATAGCCTTGAACGTTAAACTACTTGAGCAGGAAGTACAGGACTTTATAAAACAAAATACAGGAAATGATATAACAAAACTTGCACTGCAAAAAAATCCGTTTGGCAATATTGAGTGGGCTGAAATTTTAAACCAGATAGCAGCAAGGACAAAAGCTAAAGATAAACTGCCAACCTGGTACAATACTGACAGCATATTATATCCATCTAAGATTTCTGTAGAACAGACCTCTTCGGAAGTTGCCGCACACTATAAATCTTCATTAATTTCAGGAAAAAAGCTAATTGACCTTACAGGCGGATTTGGCATTGATGATTATTACTTCTCTCAACAGGTTGAGCAGGTTACACATACAGAACTTAACGCCGAATTATCGGCTATTGCGGCGCATAACTTTAAAACGCTGGCTACAGAAAATATTACAGCCATTACAGGCGACAGCATTGATATACTACAGCGGCTTGACGAAAAATGGGACTGGATTTATGCAGACCCGGCAAGGCGCAGCGATACAAAAGGTAAGGTATTTATGCTGAAAGACTGCCTGCCAAACATACCCAAACTGCTTGACAGCTACTTTAATTACACTGATAATATACTTATAAAAACAGCTCCCCTGCTTGATATAAGTGCCGGTATGGGAGAATTGCATTCAGTAAAAGAGATTCACATTGTAGCTATACAAAATGAAGTGAAAGAATTGCTTTGGGTATTGCAAAAAGAATTCAAAGGAATACCTACAGTACATTCTGTTAATATTTTAAAAGACAGCAAAAGTATATTTACTTCATTATTAGACGATAGTAATGAGGCACAGATATCGATGCCTGAAAACTACCTGTATGAACCTAACAGTGCCGTAATGAAGTCAGGGGCATTTAATCAGATAGGCAAAAGCTATAATGTTGGCAAACTGCACAGGCACACCCATCTTTATACATCAGAAAGCTTAATTGAGTTTCCGGGCAGGATATTTAAAATCAATAAAATACTGCCTTATCAAAAAAGCGATATGAAAGAATATATACAGGAAAAAAAAATGAATATAACTGTCAGAAATTTTCCTATATCAGCACCTGAAGTAGCTAAAAAGTGGAAGGTTAAAGATGGGGGTGATACTTATGCATTTTTTGCCACAAATATACACAACGAAAAAATAGTATTGCTATGCCAAAAGGCATGATATTATTCAACAGGAATTAGCCTGAATACAGCACTGGCTGGTTCTTCCACCCCTACATATATGTAGCCGTCAGGCCCCATTCTAACATCCCTAACACGCCCTATATTTTTCAACAGTTTTTCTTCTTTTATTACCCTATTACCTTCAAGGTAAGATAAATTAAGGTATTTAAAACGAAGCGAACCCGTAAGTATAGACCCATTCCAGGGTTTGTATCGGTTGCCTGTTACAAAAGCCATCCCAGATGGCGCTATAGAAGGTATCCAATATAATATCGGGTCTTCTATGCCCTCTGCTGTTGTCTTTTCAGTAATAACAGTGCCATCATAATCTACTCCATAGCTGGTTACAGGCCAACCGTAGTTTTTTGCTTTATTTATAATATTTATTTCATCTCCTCCCCTTGGGCCATGCTCGTTTTCCCATAATATCCCGGTTTTGGGGTGCAAAGCCATTCCCTGGGGATTCCTGTGCCCATAAGAATATATTGAAGTTGCTTTACCCGAGTCATCTTTAAATGGATTGTCTGTAGGTATGCTGCCATCATCATTAACGCGGTGTATTTTGCCCAGGGCATTATTTTTAATCGTTTGTGGGTTTTCATTCTCCTTACCCCTCTCCCCTACAGATATAAAAAGATACCCGTTACCATCAAAAACCAGCCTGCTACCATAATGATGCTTTGTGAACTGATAAGGCAATGCTTCAAAAATTATCTTTTTACCCGACAGAGATGTTCCGTTTAGCTTTGCTCTCATTACTGCTGTGGTAGCAAGGGTTTTGTTGCCTTCCTTTTTACCTTTAGAGTAGCTGATATAGATATAGTTGTTTTTCTCAAAATCAGGATGAAGCACAACATCCATTAGCCCACCCTGTCCTTCGGCAACAACGTCTGGCCCACCGGTTATTTTTTGTTTGTTCTTATTTTTCACCCTGTACAGACTGCCATTCCTGTCTGTTATCAGCATGGTATCATCTGGTAAAAAAGCCATACCCCAAGGCACATTTATACCTGTAGCTACGGTGTCGAGTTTAACTGTAAGGCTTTCAGATTGAAAAATATTACTAACGGGTATATCATCAAAATTATACTCATCAAGATTGCTTATCCCCTTTTTTATATACTGTGCCAATTCTTTTATTTCCTCATCTGTAAATGTTTCCTTAAAAGCAGGCATTCCCTCATCTGCATAGCCATTTTTAATGCCATTCATTAAATCTTCTACCGAACTTCCGTGTTTCCATTTGCGGTCAACAAACATTTCCATTTTCTCGCCATGGCAGCTACTGCAATAGTTGCTGTAATTTTTAGCAGCCCTGTTATTTTCTATATTGTTACTGTTTGCAGAACTCTCTGCAACTTCTTTATAATCATCTTTTTTAGGCGATCCGCAGAAAGGATTATTGCAGATAAAGATATACATATAAAAAGGTGTGTATTTTTCATGAGTACTGTGTTTACATAGTCAAACCGCCTAAAAATAAGTATAATATGCCCATAGTGCTATTGCCTTAACCATTTTTTATATATTTGGTGCAATTTTAAGCTACCTGTTAAAAATGAAAAAACTATTTTCGATATTATTGCTAAGCACATCTTTATCTTTATTCGCACAGGGTGACTGTAATACAAGTGTTGAAACTACCGAAGAAGGTATTGAGATTATTACCACTAAAGATTATTTAATGTTTGAAAGGGTTTTTGGCAATTCAACACAGTTTATATTCTTCTCCCTGACTAACAGTGACGGTGTACCCATACTCAATTTTCAGCATCTTACCAAAAGTACAGATTTTCCAAAAATTCACTGCCTTGATGAAAACTCAAGAATATATTTTCAGCTTACCAATGGCAAGATAATAACTCTTTTAAGCGCACAGGAAGAGCATTGCGCAAGCATGCTGTATGATGGCGAAGAAAAAAAGAACATAAGCATACTTACAAGCTCTTTTGTGTTTACTAAAGGTACACTGGAGGAACTTGAAAAAAGCCCTATATCACTTATGCGGGTTAAGTACTCAACCGAAACGGTAGATTACACAATCAAGAAAAAAATTACAGGAGAATCTGTAGAAGGAACCTTTTTTCCGGAAAATTATTTTATAAATAACCTTAAGTGCATAAAATAGCCTGAAAAAATAAATTTGTAGAGTA
>JBQGDD010000133.1:0-9960 GCA_052038845.1 Dyadobacter sp.
TGCCTAAGTTTTCGTAAAACAAATTGTCTAATCTCTCGTAAATTATTTTACGGTTTGTTTTTCCGTTATCAGCTACCTGGTGCGATATTTCAGTATCAATATATTTATTTATTATATCGGCAACCATTGTGGTGCAGTTACGGTCGATAAACTTATAGGTATAAAACTTTCTGTCAGAAAAAAGTATTTCATTCAGTTCATTATAAATGTTTTGTTTCTGCGCTGTATTCAGGTTCAGAATTTGTTCATAAACATTCCTGTTATAATATTTATATTGATATACAAAGTCGTTATATGAACTTACAGATACAAAATACTGCAGGTCGCCTTTTATAAATTTCAGGTAAAAATTAGGTGTGTCAAAGTCAAATGTGCCAAAGTTATAAACAGTATCAACAGCATTTTCAGGATCATATACCCTTATAGCGGTGTGCCCAAATATTGAGTATAGCTCGGCTCCAGGCCCACAGGTTAAAAGCGTTACTGATGCCTTGTCCGATAGTTGTGGCTGGGCAAAAGCAGCCTGTAATGTTAACAATGAAAAAAATGCAAAAAGCAATACTTTAAAACTGCGCATAGGGTTAATTTTAACGCCTAAAGATACCTAAATCTACTTTAAGTGAAAATATATTAGAATATAAAGCTGCACTTTGGTCGCCTATATCTGTAAGGGCATAATCTACCTGTATGCCTTTGTACCTGAAGCCCAAACCTATATTAGGCTGAAAGCCAAGCCGGGATGAGCCATCTATCTGTGTAAGATTTTGAAAATTACCCACACCGCCTCTTAAAAAAACAAGGTCTATATAGCCAAATTCAAAGCCTACAGCAGGGTCAATACTCACTACCTCGGTTGAAATAATATCGTTTGTCTGGGCAAACCGCATATTTAAATTTGCTGCTGCCAGTATGCTGTAGTCATACCTGATGATAAACTTTTTTGCAACCCCAAAGTGAGCCTTTGGCAATGTTATTTCTGTAGTTTCAGGCAAATCCTGATTTTCTCCCGGTACAGCATCGCGAATGGTTTCAAATTCATCTTCGTTAATATTCCAAATGTTATAGGTAGTAGTAATATCGCGTACCATAAAGCCAATCTGCCAGTCATTCTTAGTACTGTATTGTATGCCAATATCAAAACCAAAACCCCATGAGTCGGCAAAATTACCAATTATCCGCCTGATGATTTTTGCGTTAACACCGTAGTTTAATCCGTCTAAAGGCAGTGATCGCGCATAAGATAATGTAACCCCGTAATCGGCTGCTGAAAATAGGCTGATACGGTTATAGTCTATATTTCCTTCACTGTCTATAAGCTGTGTAGTATTTAATATATCATCAACCCCAAACCGTATTACAGATACCCCAAAGGCACTGCGGTCATCTATAGGCATACAGAAAGCGGCATAATCATACTGGGCAATATTTGCAAAATAACTGGCGTGCATTAATGCAAGTTGCTGGTCTTCTGCGCGTAGCAGTCCTGCGGGATTCCAGTAACCGGAATTTACGTCGCCACTGTGTGCTGTAACAGCGTTACTCATACCCAAAGCAGCAGCATCAACCCCAATGTTCATAAACTCATTGGAATATTTCCTGATAGCCTGGCTGTGGCAAAAGCCGGATATAAATAAGGGTAAAAAAAAGAGTAACTTTTTCAATACTGTTATTTTGTACAAATATGACATAAAAATCTCAATTAGTAAACTCCAATTCTATTAACTTATTGTGTTAACTTTGTGAGTATAAAAATCACCAACTATGTCAATTAAAAAACAAATTCCCAATTTTATTACATTACTTAATTTAACATCCGGTTTAATTGCCCTTGTTTTTGCGTTTGATACCAATTTGCAAATGGCATTTATATGGGTTAGTATAGGAATATTCTTTGATTTTTGGGATGGCTTTTTTGCACGCATACTAAAAGCGCAGAGTGCTTTGGGGCTACAGTTAGATTCTCTGGCCGACATGGTTACCAGTGGCGTTGTTCCCGGGGTTGTTATGTACAAGCTCCTTGAGAACATAGGCGAGTTGCGTGATGAATATAATCTTTCTTCAGATAATTTTTATTTAGGCATACTGCCCTTTTTTGGATTTGTAATAACACTTGCCTCATGCTACAGGCTTGCCAAGTTTAATGTAGATGACAGGCAGACAGAGTCTTTTATAGGGCTTCCGACACCGGCTAATGCGTTGTTTATATTAAGCCTACCGATGATACTTAACCATTCTGACGGTACAGGGTTTGTTTTCGATATGCTCAGCAACCCATATGTGTTGGTAGGCATAAGCCTGCTGAGTGCCTTTTTGCTTAATGCTGAAATACCTTTGTTTTCACTAAAAGTAAAATATTTTAACTGGGATACTAACAAGTTGCAGATAATCTTTTTAGTACTCTCTATGTTATTGCTTTTCTTCTTCCAGTATTTGGGCATCCCGATGATAATACTACTGTATGTGCTTCTATCGGTTATAAATAACAGCATTGATGGTAAAAAGGCAAGTTAAATGAACCGAATGCCGACTAAAGCAGTAAAAAGGCGAAATTCCAAAAAAAGTAAAATAACCCCTGGCAAAATACTAAGGTATTCCTTTATATTGCTGTTACTCTCATTTTTTACAGCAACTATATATCAGTACAGGCATGGTATTTTGTATTACCTTAGTTTTAAGACGGATAAGCGTATAGAGTCGCTGACGGATGAAAAGCGTAAAATTTCAGATGTTCGTATTTATGAAATGCTTTCAAGGCATAAGGATAAGGTTTTTGGTTTTGATGTGTCTCATTATCAGGGAAAAATAAACTGGGCTACAGTTAGCGACCAGGATAGTGTTTTCCCTATGCAGTTTGTGTTTATTCGTGCAACAGCAGGTAAAAATGTAACCGACCGTGAATTTAGCCGCAATTGGAAGCAGGCAAAAACGAACGGGTTTATAAGGGGAGCTTACCATTATTACCGACCTAACGAAAACTCACTGAAACAGGCAGAAAATTTTATAGGGAACGTAAAACTTCAAAAAGGCGACCTGCCACCAGTGCTGGATATTGAACAGATACCCCGAAAGCAGAGTATGGACAGCCTTAAAGTGGGGCTTAGGCGGTGGCTGAATAAAGTAGAATCTCATTATGGGGTTAAACCCATTATATACAGTGGCGAAAGTTACTATACTGATTTTTTAAAAAAAGAATTTACCGATTATAAATTATGGATAGCCAATTACAGCTTTTTTGAAGAGGGGATACGAAAAGAATGGCAGTTTTGGCAATTTACAGATAAGGCGTCCTTAAAAGGTATAAACGGAAATGTGGATATAAATATTTACAATGGAAATTTGGAAGCGATAAATAACCTATGTATTCATTAAAATGGAATTGTTATATTTTATATTTTATCCAATAGGATGGCTTTACCTTAAGATACGCTACAAGGAAAGTAATGCTGTAAATGAAGTACTTAAGATTAAATATGATAATAGTTATGGCGTAGCAGGAATGTTACTTTGTTTAAAAATTTTTGGTATATTATTTTAGCCTTATTCTAATTACAGCTCTTTATTTTCCCTGTTGTGGTCATTATTCTTATAGATGTACTAAAAATTCTCCTGGTCAGGTACGGTAGCATCTTCAATATGCTGCTGGAAATCAAGTTTCTTTTTACGGAGTTCAAAGTTTTGTCCTAAATATACTTTTCTAACCATTTCATCTTCTACCAGCTCTTCGGGCATACCTGCTTTTAGTATGCCACCCTCAAACATAAGGTAGGTTTTATCAGTTATTGCAAGGGTTTCCTGCACGTTATGGTCGGTTATAAGTATGCCTATGTTTTTGTTTTTAAGCTGCGCTACTATGCGCTGTATATCTTCAACAGCAACGGGGTCAACCCCGGCAAAAGGCTCATCAAGAAGTATAAATTTAGGGTCGGTAGCAAGGGCACGGGCAATTTCGGTACGCCTTCTTTCACCACCCGAAAGCAGGTCACCCCTGTTGGTGCGTATGTGCTGTAGGGAGAATTCATCTATTAGCGACTCCATTTTGGCTTCCTGTTCCTTTTTAGATAATTTGGTTAGCTGTAACACACTCAGTATGTTATCTTCAATACTCAGCTTCCTGAATACAGATGCTTCCTGCGCAAGGTATCCGATGCCATGCTGCGCACGTTTATACATAGGGAAATCAGTAATTTCGGTGCTGTCAAGAAAAATTTTACCCTTGTTTGGCTTTACAAGCCCCACAATCATATAAAATGATGTTGTTTTACCTGCTCCGTTAGGACCAAGCAAACCTACTATTTCCCCTTGGTTAACCTCAACCGATATACCTTTAACTACACTTCTTCCTTTATATGTCTTAACTAAATTATCAGCCCTTAATTTCATTTGCTCTGTATTGCCTGCTATTCAGCAGGGTTATTTTTAGCATTATTTTCTAATGCTTCCCAAAACTCATAAGCCCTCCTTAAGTGAGGTATTACTATAGTACCGCCCACAAGCGTTGCTATACCCAATGCTTCCATAACCTGCTCCTTGGTTAAGCCCTGTTTGTAACTGGTTTCCAAATGGTACTTTATACAATCATCGCAGCGTAATACTGCCGAGGCTACCAGACCTAAAAGCTCCTTGGTTTTTACATCAAGGGCACCCTCCATGTAGGCATTGGTATCAAGATTAAAGATACGTTTAATTATTTTATTGTTGTCAGACAGCAATTTGTCATTCATTACCTGTCTGTAATCATTAAATTCTTTTACCAAGTCAGCCATATTATTTAAGTTTTGGTTGCCTGTTCATTCGTGCAGATATTAATATACTTATTTCAAATAATATTACTAAAGGTATAGAAACAATTATCTGGCTTATAACGTCTGGCGGAGTAATTATTGCTGCTATAATCAGGATAATTACATAAGCATACCTCCTTGAATTTCTTAAAGTAGTAGCAGATAAAATTCCCACTTTAGATAAAAAGTATATTATTATTGGTAACTGGAATACCAAACCACATGCCAAAGTAGTTGTTTTTAAAAGGCTGATGTAAGAATCTAAATCTATATCATTTTTAACTACATCACTTATTGAGTAATTACCTAAAAAGTTTATTGAAAGCGGCGTTATCATGTAGTAACCGAAAAGCACACCTAAAAAGAATAGCAATGATGCCGAAAAGATAAATGCAACAGCATATTTTTTTTCACTATCATATAATGCCGGCCGTATAAATCTCCAGAACTCCCACAAAATAATGGGAAATGCAAGTATAAAACCTACGGTTACAGATATCCATAAATCAGTAGAAAACTGTGCGTCCATCCGGCGGCTTTGTATGTCGAAAGGAATTTCTTTTATGCAGAAACTTTTATCTAAATCATACTTATTAGCTAAATCACAAAAAAGACGGTAAGTTGGAAAATCTCCGCTCTTTGGGGCAAAAATTATTTCATCAAAAATATAACCGCTGAATACAAAAGCTACGGCAGCACATATAATAATTGCCAGCGTACTTCTTATTAAAAGCCAGCGTAACTCTTCAAGATGATCCAGAAAGGACATCTCGCCCGGGGTTTGTTTTTTTGCCATTTATATTATTCCTTCTTTTAAAATATCATGTAAATGCAGTATGCCCATATATTCTCCGTTATCTACTACAACAAGCTGTGTGATAGAGTAGTTTTCCATAGTATTAAGCGCATCTACAGCCATATCTGAAGATTTTATAGTTTTTGGGTTACGTGTCATTATATCGGTAGCCGTTACACCCGCAATATTATCCCTGTCATTAAGCATCCTCCTTATATCACCATCGGTAATAATACCTATAACTTTATTGTTTTCTATAACTGCTGTAACACCAAGCCTTTTTTCAGATATTTCTACAATAGCCTTTTTAATGCTGCAATCGGGGCTAACCATAGGCTTGTGGGTAGCATCCACCATATCGCCTACGCGCAGCAACAGTTTTTTACCCAAAGCACCACCTGGGTGGTATTTAGCAAAATCTTCACTTTTAAAGTTGCGCATTTCCATAAGGCATACCGCAAGCGCATCGCCCAATACAAGTTGTGCCGTTGTACTGTTGGTAGGGGCAAGGTTGTTAGGGCAGGCTTCAGCTTCTACGTACGCATTAAGTACATGGTCGGATTCTGTTCCTAAAAATGAATTTTTATTGCCTGTCATGCCAATAAGTACATTGCCAAAGCGTTTAAGTAAGGGTACAAGCACTTTTATCTCCGGGCTATTGCCACTTTTAGATATGCATATAACAATGTCTCCGGGCTGTACCATGCCCAAATCGCCATGTATGGCTTCGGCAGCATGCAGAAAAAGTGATGGTGTTCCGGTAGAGTTAAGCGTAGCAACAATTTTTGAAGCTATTATGGCGCTTTTGCCAATACCTGTTACTACCAGCCTGCCTTTGTTCTCGTATATAAGCTGTGCTGCTGTTGCAAAGTCATTGTCAAGATATTCTGTCAGCCGGGCAATGCTCTCACTTTCAGAAAGTATTGTTTTTTTGGCGGTCGCCAATATAGTATCTGTAGTTATCAAACTTTTGAAATGTTTAAAAAGTTGTGCGTATTAAAGATTTTTGTATCTTTATGTTCTGCAAATTTATGTAAATTAGTATAAATATATAATGAAATTGACCGAAATTGACTTACATAAAGAGTTAAAAAAATATTTTGGTTTTAACAAATTTAAGGGTCTTCAGGAGGATGTTGTAAAGAGTATTATTTATGGTAACAACACCTTTGTAATTATGCCTACGGGAGGCGGTAAATCACTTTGTTACCAGTTGCCTGCCCTGGTGCTTAACGGGACTGCAATAGTTGTTTCGCCGCTTATAGCACTTATGAAAAACCAGGTTGATGCCATGCGCAGCCTCTCATCAGAACATGGCATAGCCCATGTATTAAATTCATCACTTACAAAAACAGAGGTTAACCAGGTTAAAAAGGATATTACTTCGGGTATTACTAAATTATTATATGTTGCCCCGGAATCGCTTACTAAAGAAGAGTATGTAAACTTTCTTAAAGGGGTAGAACTTTCTTTTGTTGCTATAGATGAGGCACACTGTATATCTGAATGGGGGCACGATTTTCGTCCTGAATACCGTAATTTGAGGAATATAATAAAGCAGTTGGGCGATATACCTGTTATTGGTTTAACGGCTACTGCTACACCTAAAGTGCAGGAAGATATACTGAAAAACCTCGATATGTCTGACGCCAATACGTTTAAGGCATCATTTAACAGACCAAACCACTTTTATGAGGTGCGTACCAAAACAAAAAATATAGAATCGGATATCATCCGTTTCATTAGGCAACACAAAGGTAAATCAGGCGTTATATATTGTCTCAGCCGTAAAAAGGTTGAAGAAATAGCCCAGTTACTTCAGGTTAATGGTATAAGTGCCGTTCCGTATCATGCCGGGCTCGATGCAAAAACACGTGCCAAACATCAGGATATGTTCCTTATGGAAGATGTAGATGTGGTTGTGGCTACCATAGCCTTTGGTATGGGTATAGATAAGCCTGATGTAAGGTTTGTAATTCATCATGATATACCTAAGTCTTTAGAGAGCTATTATCAGGAAACCGGTCGTGCCGGTCGCGACGGAGGTGAAGGTCACTGCCTTGCCTACTATTCTTATAAAGATATAGAGAAGCTTGAAAAATTCATGTCGGGCAAACCTGTTGCTGAGCAGGAAATAGGCTTTGCATTATTGCAGGAAGTTGTAGCCTATGCCGAAACATCAATGTCCCGTCGCAAATTCCTGCTTCACTATTTTGGTGAGGAATTTGACGAAGAAACAGGCGAGGGCGCTGATATGGATGATAACGTGCGCAACCCGAAAACCAAGAAAGAAGCCAAAAACCAGGTGGCTATTTTACTGCAAACAGTAAGGGATACCAAACAGCTTTACAAATCTAAAGAAATCATATTTACACTAACTGGAAAAATAAATGCGGTAATTAAATCGCACCGTACAGATGCTCAGGCATTTTTTGGTAAAGGTGCTGAATTTGATGACAAATACTGGATGGCGCTTATACGGCAGGTATTAGTAGAGGGCTACCTATCTAAAGATATAGAATCTTACGGGGTTATGAAGCTGACTAAAAAAGGGGAGGAGTTTATACAGAACCCTGTTTCCTTTATGATGTCAGAAGACCATGAGTACAGCGATAAAGATGATGAGGCAACGGTTACATCTACAAAATCTTCTGCTGTGTCAGATGAGGTTTTAATGGGTATGCTGCGCGACCTGCGTAAAAAAGTAGCCAAAAAACTGGGTGTACCACCATTTGTGGTTTTTCAGGATCCTTCTTTAGAAGATATGGCGCTTAAGTATCCGGTATCTGTTGCAGAGTTAAGCGGAGTACATGGTGTAGGCGAAGGTAAGGCTAAAAAATATGGTGGTGACTTTGTAGCACTTATAGCCCGTTATGTAGAAGATAATGATATAATGCGTCCCGATGATCTTGTAGTAAAATCTACAGGAGCAAACTCAGCGTTGAAGCTGTATATAATTCAGAATATTGACAGGAAACTGCCACTTAATGATATTGCCAGGGCAAAAGGGCTGGATATGGAAGCACTGCTTAAGGAAATGGAGCAGATTGTTTACAGTGGTACAAAACTGAATATTAAGTACTGGATTGATGATATACTGGACGAAGACCAGCAGGAAGAAATTCACGATTACTATATGGAATCAGAATCTGATAATATAAAAGATGCACTTAAAGAGTTTGACGGCGATTATGATACCGAAGAACTACGGCTTATGCGGATTAAATTTATAAGTGAAGTAGCAAATTAGTTCTCAGTTAACTGTATAAATAAAAAGCTCAGTAAATCTACTTTACTGAGCCTTTTTTGTTTGCTTATCCCTGCTGATTACTGAGACTGCTCACTATAAACCTCTCCTCTGTGCGGCTTTAAAGCATCCCTCACAAGTATCATTTGTTCATCAGTTACAACCATATAGGCTATGGCGTGCATATCGTTTATAGCTTCAAACCCGGTTATGCTTAAAGGCAGTTTTTCTATTGTTATGTATTCTTTTAAGTGTATTTCATGGTGTTCGGCTGTTTTTGTGGCAGCAGGCCCCCTGAAATCCCATATTAATTTTATTTTTCTTGACATGATGTTTTAAGTTATAAAGTGCAAAGTTAGTGAGTATTTATGAGAAGCTATAGAAAGCCCTGTACTTTACAGGTTATAATAATTTCTATATATTTATATCCTGCTAAACTAACCTGTCTACATGAAACACATTTTTACTGCTGTAGCTATATCATTTACGTTACTGTCTTTTTCGCAGGAGTTAACGCTTCAAAGGGCTAATGGGCTTGCCGGGCTGCCTCTAAAATGCCTTCAGCAGCAATACCCTAATAAGCTGAGCCAGTTACTCAAGGATTCTACAGAGATTGCATCGCCAAAAGTGCTGCATCCAGCGTTTTACGGCTGTTTCGACTGGCACTCGTCGGTACACGGGCACTGGAGCCTTGTTTATTTATTAAACAAATTTCAAGACTTAGATAACAGGGAAGAAATAATAAACAAGCTGAAAGTTAATTTGTCACCTCAAAATATACAGCAGGAAATATCCTATCTGAGCAAAGAACATGAAAAATCGTATGAGCGTACTTATGGCTGGGCATGGCTGCTAAAGCTTC
Source organism: Dyadobacter sp. (assembly GCA_052038845.1). GTDB lineage: Bacteria > Bacteroidota > Bacteroidia > Flavobacteriales > Flavobacteriaceae > Flavobacterium. The sequence goes on from JBQGDD010000133.1 coordinate 9,687, forward strand.
AACTGGAACTCAATACATCTGAAGAGCCTTTTGCAAAAGAGCTTGCTGCAAATTTACAGCCACTAACCAATCTTTTAGCAGAACGCTATATTGAATTTCTGCCTAAACTTAACTACCCGCAACGGGTTGGGACACATACCAATACTGCATTCGGTATGTCTTTAGCATGGGACTATGCGGTAAATGCTGATAACCTTCCCTTACAGGAAAGTATAAGGGCTAATGCGTTACGTTTATTTAAAAATGATGCTGACTGCCCCTTTGCCTGGGAACC
>JBQGDD010000134.1:0-4980 GCA_052038845.1 Dyadobacter sp.
GGCACTGTAACGAATCTGTTTTGATTTTAAGCCCTTATTAAACAGCCTTTCGCCCAGTTCCCTGTCTTCGCCGCCATACTGCATTTCCCTGTTAAAACCATTAACAGCTATTATGTCCGCCTTCCACCCCGATGCGTTGTGTCCGTTCCACGTTGCCTTGGTTGGAGTTATAAAATTTAATAAAGCAGCCATAAAACCTTTGGCTGTAAGCTTTGTAGTTTTTGATTGTAACCCATTTTTCCTTAACCATCCGGCATCAAAACATTTTTGGGTAATTATGTCTTCTTTTGTAATTGCCTGAGATATATTCATAGGCAGTTTAAAATAGCCACCTGACAGAAAATAGCCCTGCCCCCTGTGCTTTAAGTGAGTTTCAACAAAATCCTTTCTTGGTATGCAGTCGCCATCGGTAAATATAAGATAGTCAGTTTCAGAAGCCAATATAGCTTTATTAAGTATCATGGTTTTCTGAAAGCCATTATCTTCCTGCCATACATGCTTTAAGGGTATATTTATCTCACTTTTAAGCCTTTCTATAAGTTTTTTAGTTTTAGGTCCTGAACCGTCATCAGCAACTATTATTTCGAAATCCTTTTCAGTCTGTACACTAAAACCCCACAGCACTTTTTCAAGCCATGCCTCAGCATTGTATGTACTCATAATAACCGATGCCTTCATACTCTTTATTTTCCTAATCTAAATTTCTTTTTCAACCTTCTTTTACGCCAAAATTTTTCCTGAAATGCAGTAGTAAGCTGCCAGAGTTTCTCGAAAATTTCAGGCTCTGCCCTATCATAGAGTTTTGCATATTCATTGCTCATTACAGCCACCATTTCTTTTTTTGGCGTGAGCCTTTTAAGGTTTTCCATGCGCTGCTCAAAACTCATGGTGTTATGGAACTCCATACGGTTAAGGTCAACAAGGTAAAAATCATATTTTCCATCACCCTTATTAACAATAAGCGTGTTTCCGGGAGAGTGGTCTTTAAACTCAATACCCGCCTCGTGCATTTTAAAAGAAAACCGTGTAAACTGTCTCAGTATATTTTCATGGTCAGGGTAATCAGGTATTTCTACCAGTTCCCTGTAGGTTAAATCAGCCTTAAGGTGTTCGCTTACGTAATAACTGTCTTTAAGCCCTACAATATCATAATTTTCAAAATAGGCATAAGGCTTAGGTGTACCAATACCCTTTTGCTGTAAAATACCTGCAAACTCATAAGAACGCCTTGCTTTAGATTTCCTGAAATACCTGTAAGCCACTTTATTAATAAGGTTTGGTATTTTAAACGACTTTACATTAAGTGTTTTGCCTCCCAGCTCAAACAGCTTTATTTTATTGCGTTTGCCATCACCTAAAAGTGTGCCTGTGGTATCAAAATTATCTATTATGGTTTTTATCTTCTCCTTCTCAATCATTATGCTAAATATTTATCCACCCCGTTTTCGGTTCGCACAATTTTTTGTGTAACAGTCTTTTCCTGAATTTCGTTGTTTAACTCAAGGTTATGCTTAGAGTTAACAGTATGATGAATATGGAAAACTATACCTGCGTAACGCAGCCTTCTTGCAAGTACTCCCGCATTAGCCATACGTAAAACCAAATCGGAATCTTCCCTGCCCCAGCCTTCAAAATATTCATTATAACCATTTACTGCTATAAAATCTTTACGCCAATACGAAACGTTACAGCCCCTGAACTTTTTAGAGATACCTTTATGTGCGCCATACAGCTTAGATAATATTGGTATGTGCAGGGTTCGTGTTTTGTTCTTTATTTCTTTAGAAAAATAGTTAAACGATGTTATTTTATCGGTTAGCACTTTACTCACAGCATCCGGAAGTATGTTTACACGTGCCCCATACTGGTACATGCCTTTATGTGCCTGCGCAATATGATCTTCTACAAACTTGTTATGCATAATGCAATCGCCATCTATTTGTATTATATAATCACAAGCCGTACCGGCTACAGCCTTGTTCAATATCATCGATTTCCTGAAGCCTTTATCTTCCTGCCAAAAATGCTTTACAGGAACAGAAAAGTCTTCACTGAATTTTTTAATTACTACCAAAGTTTCATCACCGGAGCCATCATCTGCAATAAGTACCTCATCAGGCATTTTTGTCTGGAGGGCAAGGCTTTTAAGTACAACTTCAAGTGCTGCAGGCCAGTTATATGTTGATATTAACAGTGCTGTTTTCACAGAGTACTTATTTAAAAAGGTTTAAAGAAGGATTAAGGTCTGTTTGTTATAAAATCTGAATATAATTCTTTAAGTCATTAAAGTTATAGCAAAAGTAAACATTTATGCTAAATTTGTCCGACTGTAATTTAAGTTCTCATGAATATAGTAATTGTTGACAGAGGGGGAATTATACCGGCACCAAAATATGGAGGTACTGAAAGAGTTATTTGGGGGCTTGGCTATGAATTACATAAAGCAGGCCATAAAGTTACTTATATTGCGCCAAAAGGCTCTTCTTGTCCTTTCGGAACAATAATAGAATATAACCCATTAGTGCCGTTATCAAACTTAATTCCGAAAGGTACTGATATAGTACACTTAAACTTTATAACTGATACCGAAAAAATCTCATATCCTAATATCAGTACAATACATGGCAATGTTCAAAAAGGAGAAGTATTTTCTATAAACAGTGTTTTTGTGTCTAAAAATCACGCAAACAGACATAATTCAGATGTGTTTGTGCATAATGGCTTGTTATGGAAAGATTATCCTAAAATAAACCTTGGTTATGAAAGGAGCTATTATCATTTTTTGGCAAAAGCTTCATGGAGAATAAAAAACCTCTCCGGTGCAGCTCAAATAGCGGTAAAAGCAAATGTAAAACTCGAAGTATTAGGAGGCAGCAGATGGAAATTTTACAACTTTAAACGCAAGCCTTTATACAGCCTCCACCCTAAGATAAGCTATAACGGATCTGTTGATAATGAAACCAAAACATCAGTTATGCAAAGATCAAGAGGGTTAATTTTTCCTGTACTGTGGGATGAGCCTTTTGGACTGGCGCTTATTGAAAGCCTCTATGCGGGCTGCCCTGTCTTTGGATCGTCAAGAGGCTCACTGCCTGAACTCATACATAGTGATGTTGGGTTTTTAAGCAATGACCCAGCAGAACTTATACAAGGTATTAAAAGTAATAATTTTAAACCAGATGTATGCCATCAGTATGCTGAAGATACGTTCAGCTCAAAAAAAATGACCGATAAGTACTTAAATTTATATGAAAGAGTATTAAATGGAGAAAGCCTTAATACCACACCTCCATTTGTATAACAGTAATTGATTAAATTAGTACAATGATAAAGTTTCTTGACCTGCAAAAAATAAATCTTCAATATCAGGAGGAGATAGAAAATAAGCTGCTCACAATCTATAGGAGTGGTTGGTATTTGTTGGGAGATGAAGTAAAATCATTTGAAGTTAACTTAGCTCAATACATCGGTACAAAACATGCTGTTGGTGTTGCTAACGGGCTTGATGCATTGCGGCTTATTTTTAAAGCTTATATAGCGTTAGGAATCATGAAACCGGGAGATGAAGTAATTGTTCCCGCTAATACGTATATAGCCTCCATACTGGCAATAACCGATAATGGACTTATACCTGTTTTTGCCGAGCCTGACATCACTACGTATAATATCGATTTAGAAAATACAGCTACGCTTATTACACCAAAAACTAAGGCTATAATGATAGTTCACCTGTATGGGCATGCTGTCTTTTCTGAAGGATTAAAAGAGCTTTCAGAAAAACATAACCTGAAAATTATAGAAGATAATGCACAGGCTATTGGTGCAGCGTGGAATAGTATAAAAACAGGAAACTTGGGCGATGCTGCGGGATTCAGTTTTTATCCGGGTAAAAATTTAGGCGCACTTGGTGATGCCGGGGCAGTTACCACTAATGATGGTGCATTGGCAGAAGTTGTAAAGGCTATTGCAAATTATGGATCAACTGAAAAGTATATCAATAAATATAAGGGATTAAACTCAAGGCTTGACGAAATACAGGCAGCGGTACTAAATATTAAACTGAAATACCTCGATAAAGAAAACCAAAGGCGTAGAGAAATAGCTGAATATTACTACAAAACAATAACCAATCCTAATATAATAATCCCAGATATACCGCATGATAAAAACTGCCATGTATGGCATCTTTTTGTTATCCGAGTTAAAGAGCGGGAAAAATTACAGCAGTATTTAAACGATAACGGAATACAGACACTAATACACTACCCTATACCACCGCATAAACAGGAGGCTTACAAAGAATATAACGAACTAAAACTACCCATTACTGAACAGATACATAATGAAGTACTGAGTCTGCCTATAAGCCCGGTACTTACAGATGATGAAGTAAAAACTATAGTATCTGCCATAAATAATTACAATAACTAATACCATGAGCACATCAGATATAAATACAGAAGTTCACAATGCTTTTGAGGCTATTAAAAACGGCGGTATCATTCTGTACCCTACAGATACTGTATGGGGTATAGGCTGTGATGCTACAAACCCCGAAGCGGTACAAAAAATATACAAATTAAAACAGCGGGAAGAAACCAAGAGCATGATAGTGCTTATGAATTGCGAACGCATGATGTATAATGTATTTAAAGAGATACCTGAAGTTGCCTGGCAGCTAATAGAATTATCTGAAAAGCCAACAACATTAATACTGGATGCACCGCGAAATGTAGCTCCAAATCTTATAGCTCCGGATAAAACACTGGGTGTACGCCTTGTAAAAGAGCCTTTTTGCTACAAACTTATGGAGCGGATGAAAAAACCGTTGGTTTCTACATCGGCTAATGTAAGCGGTATGCCCACCCCAAATTCTTTTAAAGAAATTGACCATCATATTTTGGACGGCGTAGACTATGTTGTAAATTTGCATCACGAAAAAATTGCCGCAAAACCAAGTACCATTATCAAGATTGGGAA
>JBQGDD010000135.1:0-3047 GCA_052038845.1 Dyadobacter sp.
TTTGTTATACCTAAGGCAGGTCTCCTGGCTTGCGTACTGTTGTTTTACCTTCCCGTGTATGCCACAGTGGTATGCAGTTAACAACAGCCTCCCTTGTGGGATAAGCTTACAGTTGCGGGAACAGCCCGGGCATTAAACCCGATTCCCTTTTAATGAGGTACATTGAAAAATATACCACAACCTTAAGTGGGTGCAAAGATAGGATTTATATTGAAATATTAAATTTATACATTTGCAACAACGCACAATTTTTATGAAGCAATACATATATATACTTTTTCTTGCTGTTTTGTTTACCCTGACAGGCTGTAAACAGGAAGCTAAAGATGCAGACACCGTTCAGCAGAAAGTAAGCAATGCTATTACTTATGCCAAAGGGCTTGAGATTTATAACTATGACGGTTACAGTGTGGTAAAAGTTACCAATCCCTGGCCGGAAGCACAGGAAGGCTTTACTTATATTATGCATAAAAAAGGTGTTGCCGTACCCGACAGCCTGAACCAGTATCCTAAAGTACAGGTACCGTTACAGACTGTTGTAGTAACCTCAACTACACATATACCCTCACTGGAAATGCTTGGGGTAGAAAATACACTGGTAGGTTTTCCGGGAACTAACTATATTTCTTCAGAAAAAACAAGGGCTTTAATTGAATCTGGCAAAGTACGGGAAGCAGGCGCCAATGAAAAGCTGAACACAGAAGTAATGATTGACCTTTCTCCTGATGCAGTTGTTGGCTTTAGTATAAGCAGCGATAACAAGGCAATGGATAACCTGCAGCAAAGCGGCATAACCGTACTGTATAATGGCGACTGGACAGAGCAAACACCACTTGGCAGAGCAGAATGGATAAAATTTTTCGGGGCTTTGTATGATATGGATGATCAAGCCGATGAAATTTTCAAAAAAATTGAGAGTGACTACAACGGGGTTATGGCTTTAGCTGAAAAGGCTGATAAGAAACCTACTGTACTTAGCGGGGCTATATATCAGGATCAGTGGTATTTGCCACAGGGCGGCAGCTGGGCAGCACTTTTTCTTAAAGATGCCGGAGCAGATTATTTATGGAGTGATACTGATGGCACAGGAAGCCTTAGCCTTTCCTTTGAAACTGTATTGGATAAAGCACAAAATGCTGATTACTGGGTAGGCCCAAGTCAATATACTTCTTTAAAAGAAATGACAGACAGTAACCCACATTATTCCCAGTTTAAATCTTTCCAAAATAAACAGGTATATTCCTTTAGTACTAAAAAAGGAAAAACCGGAGGGCTAATTTATTATGAACTGGCACAAAACCGCCCTGATATTGTATTAAAAGACCTGGTTAAAATTCTGCACCCGGAATTATTGCCGGAGCATGAACTGTACTTCTTCGAAAAATTAAAATAACTCCTATTGCCTCAGCATAAAAGAAATACCATACTGTTTACGCTTTTAGGCATCAGCCTAATTGTTTTTTTTATGCTGAACCTCAGCCTGGGGTCAGTAAGTATTCCATTTAAAGATGTTTTTAAAAGCCTTACGGGTGGCGAAGCATCAAAAAGTACCTGGAAATATATTGTGCTTAACTACAGGCTGCCAAAGGCAATAACTGCAATAATTGTAGGCATGGGATTATCCATAAGCGGACTGCTTATGCAAACCCTGTTCAGAAATCCGTTGGCAGGGCCTTATGTGTTGGGGTTAAGCTCAGGTGCAAGCCTCGGGGTAGCATTTGTTATATTGGGCGCAGGTATTTTACCCGGGGCTATTGCAGGCTTTTTTCTTTCGCCTTATGGTATTGTTATGGCATCAACTTTAGGAAGCCTTATAGTGCTGCTTGCAGTTTTAGTAGTTGCACAACGCCTTCGCGATACAATGGCTATACTGATTGTAGGCTTGATGTTTGGCAGTTTTACAGGCGCAATAGTGGGAGTGTTAACGTATTTTAGTACTGCACAGCAATTACAAAAATTCACTTTTTGGTCGTTAGGGAGCTTAGGTAATTTATCCTGGAATAATATTATAATAATGGCTGTAGCAGGTATTACAGGGCTGCTTTTGGCAGCATTAAGCATAAAACCTTTAAATGCATTACTACTCGGGGAACGCTATGCCAAAAGTATGGGCATAAACTTTGCACGTACCCGGTTTATAATTATAATGGCTACAAGTATTCTTGCAGGCAGTATTACCGCATTTGCAGGACCTATAGCCTTTGTGGGGCTGGCAGTACCGCATATTGCCAAGCTTATTTTCAGGACAAGCAGCCACCTGGTTTTATTTTGGGCTACACTGCTAACCGGGGCTTGTATATTATTACTTTGTGATACAGTAACCCAACTACCGGGTAGTGATTTTACCCTACCTATAAACGCTGTTACATCTATAATAGGTGCTCCGGTGGTGATATGGCTCTTATTGCGTAAAAGAAAAGGGATGTACAGTTAATATGATTAGTATGCAGAGTAAAAAAGATATTTTAGTCGCTAAAAACATAAGTATTGGTTATCCCGATAAACGGGAAACCAAGACTGTAGCCAATGATATTAGTGTAACGCTTAAATCAGGTTCGCTTACCTCCCTTGTAGGGGCAAACGGCATTGGTAAATCTACACTGTTGCGCACGCTAACGGCTATACAAAAACCAATAGCGGGTACAATACTGCTAAATAATAAAAATATAACTGACTACAGTGCGAAGGAGCTGGCACAAAACCTCAGCATAGTTTTAACCGAAAGCCTGCCCCCGAGTAACCTTACTGTTTTTGAACTTGTAGCTCTGGGCAGGCAGCCGTATACCAACTGGCTGGGAACGCTTTCATCTACTGATAAAGCAAAGGTTGATGAGTCTATGCAGCTTACCCAAATAGAACATCTTGCTGCTAAAAAACACTATGAAATAAGCGATGGGCAGTTACAAAAAGTGCTTATAGCGCGTACACTTGCCCAGGATACACCACAAATTATCCTTGACGAGCCCACCACACACCTCGACATGCAACACAAAGTGAGCCTGCTGAAGCTGCTGAAAAAACTTACATCAGAAACCGGGAAAAGTATT
>JBQGDD010000136.1:0-2631 GCA_052038845.1 Dyadobacter sp.
GCCTAATATTTATTACATACAGCCAGATGGCTATACAAACTTCAATAACCTTAGAGACAGTATTCATAATTTTGATAATAGTGGTTATGAAACGTTTTTAGAAGAACATGGTTTTACCCTTTATGATAATTATAGGTCAAATTATGTATCTACATTACTATCAAACTCTTCTGCATTTTCTATGAAGCACCATTATATTGCCAAACATGTAGAATCATACCAGGCGCGCAGAATAATAATGGGTGATAATGCTGTATTGAGAATTTTAAAAAATAATGGTTATAAAACTTCATTTATAACTGAAAGCCCTTATCTGATAATAAACAGACCAAAATTGGCTTATGATTATACTAATATAAGCTATAACGACTTACCGTATCTTAAAGATGGTTTAAGTGTTTCAAAAAATGTAGAAAGTGATTTATTTAGGGAGATAGGTATAAATAAAAAATCAGGTAATTTTTATTTTGTAGAAAAATTCAGCCCTGCACACATTCGTGTATATGAAGCAGATTCTGAAGGTGTAGAAAAGGAAAAAGCCAGATATATAAAGAATTTACAAAAAGCAAATGCATGGCTTAAAACAGTAATAAAATATATTGAAGAAAATGACAGTGAAGCAATCATTATTATAGGTGCTGATCATGGAGGTTTTGCAGGGTTTAAAAACACTCTTGAAAGCGTGCATAAAACTCAAAACAAGAATTTAATATATTCAATATATGGTGCGCATCTGGCTATACGATGGAATAGCAATATTTCTACAGAATATGATGATAAACTAACTTCGGGTGTAAATTTATTCAGGACAGTATTTTCATATCTTGCCGAAGATAAGCGTTATCTTAATAATTTACAGGATAATAGTAGCTTTATTCATTTGCATACACCATCCGGTAGGTATAAATACATTGATGATAAGGGCGAAGTAGTTTTTGAAGAACTCTGAATATGTACAGAATCGAAAAATATAATGGTGCTTATTTAAAAACGTGGGATGATTTTGTAGATAAATCCTTAAACGGTACATTTCTGTTCAGGCGTGGTTTTATGGAATACCATAGCGACCGTTTTAAGGACTTTTCCCTCTTAGTATTCAGCAGTCATAAACTTATTGCTGTACTACCTGCAAATAGGTTAGGCAATGAATTTCATTCGCATCAGGGATTAACTTATGGTGGGCTTATTGTAGCTGAAAATTTTGGAGCCGAAAAGACAGAAGGAATTTTTGATGCTGTACTTAGCTTTTTAAAAGAAGAACATATACACCTGCTGAGAATAAAACAGGTAATATCAATATACCACAGGCAACCTGTAAATGAAATGGATTACATTTTATTTAAAAAAGGTGCAAAACTTTACAGGAGGGATATGAACCTGGCGGTTGACTATTCACAGGAACTGTCAATATCCAAAAGCAAATTAAAACATTTTAGGAGGGTATCTTCACTCGGACTTGAAATCAGAAAAGATAATAATTTCAGGCTTTTTTGGGATGAGGTATTAATTCCGCGTTTGCAGTACAGGCATGGTGCAAAACCTGTGCATACGGCAGATGAAATAGAACTGCTGCACAACAAATTTCCTGAAAATATACTTCAGTATAATGTTTATTTTGAAGAACGCATAATTGCAGGAATAACCTTATTTTCTTTTGATAATGTGGTAAAGTCACAATACGGAGCTACAACCGCAGAGGGTGAAAAATTAAGGGCACTTGACTATCTGTTTATAACACTTATTGATTCTTTTAAAGATAAAAAGCATTACTTTGATATGGGAACCCCAAATGAGAACGAGGGTAAAACATACAATAAGGGACTATTAAAACAAAAAGAAGAACTTGGGTGTAGTGTTTATACGCAGGACTTTTATGAGCTTTCCATTTAAATAATTTGATACGATATTAATTGGGTTTTATAAATAAAATAGTAGCAACACAATTATTTCGTGTATCCTCACTTAATGCTGTCAGCGTTTTAGTAAGGATAGCGGGTGGAGTACTTGCGTCAAAAGTTATCGCAGTTTTTATAGGTCCTTCCGGTATAGCTTTAGTAGAGAATTTAAGGAACTTTCTTAGTGCTATAGAAACATTTTCTACCCTGGGGTTTCAAAACGGGGTTATAAAGTATGTAGCCGAAAATGAAAAGGAAGAAGCAAAACTCCAGAAAATACTAAGTACTGTTTTTATTTCCATAGTACTTATAGTCACAGTCCTGAGCCTGCTTTTACTTTCTTCAGCTTATTATTTAAACAACTATGTTTTAGATACAGATAATGACTATGCCTGGGTATTTAGGGTTTTAGCAATTGCTTTACCCCTGTATGCCGGTAATCTTATACTTGTAGCTGTACTTAATGGCTTAGGGAAGTTTAAACAGGTAATATATTTAAATATCTGGGGAAATATTTTTGGCGTATTACTATCGGCAGTATTAATCTGGCAGTTTGGAGTAAGCGGAGCCTTTTTAGGCTTAATCGTTTCACCATCATTATTGTTTTTATACTCTTTTTATTTAGTAAGAAAGCAGTTTTTGGGTATGTCGCTTTTCAAAAAAAAATATTTTGACTTTGGTGTAGTCAAGGGTTTGTTATCCTATAGTTTAATGGCGGTAGTAACAGCTATAGCGT
>JBQGDD010000137.1:0-4993 GCA_052038845.1 Dyadobacter sp.
TATATATATATTTCTTTTTTATTACTTGTTAGCTGTCAAAGCAAAGGTGTTGATAAAAGCAATTTACAAGATGGTGATATAATTTTTCAAACATCAACATCACAGCAAAGCAAAGCTATTCAATTAGCTACTAAATCAGAATATTCTCATTGTGGTATTATTTACAAAGAAAAGGACAAATACTTTGTTTTTGAAGCTGTACAGCCGGTAAAATTAACACCCCTTGATAAATGGATTGCCCGTGGAAAAGACAGTCATTTTGTTATAAAGCGACTCAAAAACGCTGAAAAGGTTTTAACCCCCAAGATATTGAATGAAATGAAGAAAACAGGTAATGGTTTTAAAGGTAAGGACTATGACCTCTATTTTGAATGGGACGATGGCCGTATATATTGCTCTGAACTTATATGGAAAATATATAAACAGGGAACAGGCTTAGAAATTGGGAAACTGCAAAGACTTGAAGAGTTTGATTTATCTCATCCTGCTGTAAAACAAAAGCTAAAAGAACGCTACGGAAATAATATGCCTAAAAATGAAAAGGTTATATCTCCCGTAGCAATTTTTAATAGTGATTTATTATATACCGTAGAAAGTAATTAATTGAAACTTTATAGCATTACTACTTCCTGCTTGGCTTTTTCAAAATCAGTAATAATTTCTTTCAGTATTTCGGCTGCGGGTTTTATATCGCGTATAAGCCCTGATATTTGACCTATCTCCAGTTCACCCTCATCAAGGTCGCCTTCAAACATACCTTTTTTAGCGCGTGCACGACCCAAAAGGGTTTTAAGTTCATCTACCGTAGGCGATTTGGCATACAAAGCCATAACATCATTATAAAACTTATTTTTAATAAGCCGTACAGGAGCCAGTTCTTTAAGTGTTAACTGTGTATCTCCTTCTTTTGCTTCTACTATGGCTTTTTTAAAGTTATCATGTGATGACGACTCTACCGATGCTGCAAAACGACTGCCTATCTGCACCCCGTCTGCGCCTAAAACCATAGCGGCAAGCATGCCCCTTCCCGTAGCTATTCCTCCCGCAGCAATTAGTGGTACGTTAAGCTGTTCTTTAACCATAGGGATAAGGGTAAAAGTAGTAGTTTCTTCCCTGCCGTTGTGCCCCCCTGCTTCAAAGCCTTCTGCTACTACGGCATGTACGCCAGCCTCCTGTGCTTTTAAAGCAAACTTTACACTGCTTACAACATGTACTACTGTAATGCCATGCTCTTTAAGAAACGGAGTCCACGTTTTAGGATTCCCCGCCGATGTAAATACTATTTTTACACCCTCCTCTGCTATGATATTCATTATTTTATCAATATCAGGATAAAGCATTGGCACATTTACACCAAAGGGCTTATCAGTTGCTTTTTTACACTTTTGTATGTGCTCCCTTAATATATCTGGATACATAGATCCTGCTCCTATTATTCCCAGTCCACCTGCATTGCTCACTGCGCTGGCAAGTTTATAACCGCTTGCCCAAATCATTCCCGCCTGTATTACAGGATATTGTATATTAAAAAGTTGTGTAATTCTGTTCATTTATATTGTATTATTCATTTTTTCAAATGTGTTGGAAAAATTATTACCTTCAAGAAAATTCATTTCAATATCTATAACTTTATTACTGTTATCTTTCAAATAAAACTTGTAATACCTGCCATCGGTAGTGATTTTATTTACATACTCGTTTTTAGAAGTCAAGTTGTATTCTTCTTTAAAGTGGTATCTACCTTCTTTACCATTTTTTATCAAATTCAATAAATAATATACTTCTGAACTGTTTAACTCTAAACGCGTATTATCATTTTTAAATTCGAGTGATTTTAAATCTAAATACTTAGGAACACTATCAGGAACAGTCGAAAGCGTTTGCGGTATATAGATTAACTGTGTGTATGCCGATTTAAATTCTGGAGATGCACTGCTGGCATAAAAAGTTATGGAGTTCAAATTTTTTTTATTCTTTAAAAAAGTAACTGCACATATTTTATCCTCTGAAGAACTTGCATTATAATTGCTTCTAAGATTTATATAATCTGCTTTTTTAAACTGAGTAACAATTCTTCTAAAATCTTTTTGGCTTATTGATGCTTTATAATGAACCTTATCATTATCAGGTTTAGAAAAATAAACATTTTCATTTTTACTTAGTAATATATTGCCATTAGCATACGATGATACTACAATTTCATCGAATTCCGGTATGTCAATTGTATCATATTCCTTTTTCAGGAAAATTACATTATCATCTTTTGTTCCAAATATAAGGGTATCTTTAGTTAGCTTATATACAGTTCGAGAATACCATTTACCTGTAACTGACATTTTTATGGTATCACCTATAATCTGATATTTTCCCAGGTTGCCATCGTACTTTACATATTCTTTATCAAAATTAAAAAAACCAAGTTTATCTTCGTATGTATCATCAGATAAGAAATTAAAACCTACTTGCATTCCAAACGGCGACATTTGATTTTCCTGATAACTTATCCTTACCCAGTCACCAAGTAATAAATCTTTCTGTTCGGACAACGTTTTTCTGTCCTTACAAGATAGAAGAGTGAAAATTAAAATTAAATATAGTACACGGTTAATCATACCTAATTCTTAACCAGTTTACCTGTTTGTGTTTTATTACCTGATGTTAAAGTATATGTGTAGAATCCTTTACTAAGGCCTTCTACAGAAAATGAAGGTGCATCCTGACTTAACACCGCTTGCTGTACTATCTGTCCTAAACTATTATATAATATTACATGAACATCGTTATAAGGCTGCTGATGACTTATAGTGAGCGTAGCTGCAACAGGATTGGGATACAAAATAAAATCCTGTTTCTTATTGGTGCTTAGTCCCAATGCATTTTCGAGAGCCATTGCAAAATCAGGGATACCGTAACCATACTGCTCATTTGGGTTAGTGTACCTGTCTGCCGATTCCTTTATTATCTGCAATATTTCAGCATTTGTTTTATCGGGCAGTGCCTGCCAAAGGCACGCTACCAAACCGGCTGTTATAGGTCCTGAAAAAGAAGTACCGTTTGCGGCAGTTATTTCACCATTTATATTAGAAATTACCGAAGATACACCCTGAGCCATAACATCGGGTTTAACCCGCATATCAAATGTAGGACCTATGGAGCTGAATGGTGTATATTCTTCTTCGGCATTTACAGCACCTACGCTCAGAGTATTAAATGCATCAGCGGGTACGCCAACGTATGGGTGTGCACTGTTCCCTGAATTCCCTGCGGAAGTTATACAAAGCATACCCCGTGTAAAGGCTACATTAGCACCACGGGTTATAAAAGCGGTGTTACCGTCAATATCATCATAAGTGTAATTATACCCCGGGTTGTCATAATCAAAATATCCCAAAGAAGTATTGATAATATCAACACCAAGGCTATCAGCCATCTCTGCCGCTTCTACCCAGTAGGATTCTTCAACCGGATTTTCACTGGCGGCATCTTCTGTTCGGAATAGGTAGTAAAAAGCATCAGGGGCAGTACCTACAAGCTGTCCTTCTGCATATCCGCCCATAGTAGATAGTACCAAAGTACCATGATGGTTTGCAGTATATATATTTTCTGAATCAGCTACAAAATCATATCCTCCCAATATAAGTCCATTATCAAAAAGCCTTTGGAAAGGCTGGGCTGTATCTACACCCGGAAAACCTGCATCAATTACAGCAATAATAATTCCTTCCCCGGTGTAGCCCTGTTCATGCAAAATATGCCCATTAAGCATTTCTATCTGGTTAGCTGATGTACCGTAATCAAAATTCACTTCGGTGTCAAGCACTTTATTTACAGGGGTTATTTGGGCTGTTGCTCCCCTGCCTCCAAAATTAAGCAGCTTATTTGCAAAATCTACACTGGCAACAAAATTTAAACCTGTAAGGGCATTAATGGCTTCATAAGTTCCACGCACATGCACACAGTTAAGCCATTTGGACTTTGCCATTACTGTAATACCCGGAGTATTGGATATTTCGGTAACATATTCCTGATGTATAGGTACATCTTTTCCATCAAGAGCAACCCCCTGTGCTTCCCTTCTTTCCATTGCTTTTGGCGACAGCATTTCTAAAGGATTAGCAAGGTAAAACTCTGCTTCAGGTTTATCAGTAAAATACACCCATGCATCTTCCTGTGCCGTAGCTTTGGCTATACAAAATACTGCTGTTACTATTATTAGATATTTCTTCATTGTTTTAATAATTGCACGGAGTTATTGGGCAAAGCACCTGTTATTTCATGTAATTTACGGATAAATCAGTCCACAAGTTTTTGATAAAACCGTAAGCATATTTCAGGCGAAACCAAATATACAAAACATGGTGTAATTTACTTGCACCTATGCGCCAAAACATATTACTTTTGCTACAAAATTACTATAAATGCTCTACCTTATATTAAGTATTATATGCAGCGTAACCGTAGGGGTTATATTTAAAATTGTAAAGCGCTATACTGTCGATATTATCCAAATAATAACCTGGAACTATGTAGTTGCTCTTATACTGTGCTACATTTTTTTCAACCCAGATTTAAGTATGGTAAACAGTTCTGCGCCGTGGTTTATATATGTACCGCTTGCCATACTTCTGCCTTCCATCTTTTTGTTTCTTGCCGCATCTATAAAACACATGGGTATTGTAAGGACTGATGCAGCACAAAGGCTATCGCTCATAATCCCAATTGTAGCTGCCTACTTTATTTTTAATGAAAGTTTTAATTCACTTAAATTTATCGGGCTGATAATAGGTTTTCCCGCTATATGGTTTATTATGATTAAAAAACATAATAACGAGGAGAATAAATGGCTTTACCCTGCTGTAGTTTTAGTAGGTTTTGGGATTGTAGATATATTATTTAAAAAAATAGCCTTATATACAACGCTGCCTTACACCACATCATTATTCATTGTCTTTTGCGGAGCGCTGGCAGTGGCTTTCTTGTATGCAGTTTACAG
>JBQGDD010000138.1:0-3406 GCA_052038845.1 Dyadobacter sp.
CGCGGTGAATCATTACTGGGCGATGTTTTTGGTTATCGCTGCCTGTGTATTCCAGCTCAAACCGCTCAGGTAAGTTATAATCAACCTGAATAGTACCCAGCTGCCATTTACGGCCAAGTGCATCCTTAACCATAAAGTCCAGCTTTGGGCCGTAAAAAGCCGCTTCGCCATACTCTATAACTGTGTTAAGCCCTTTATCTTTAGCAGCATTGATGATAGCATTTTCTGCTTTTTCCCAATTTTCGTCGCTGCCTATGTATTTATCCCTGTTTTCTTTATCACGAAGTGAAATCTGTGCGCTGAAATTCTCAAAACCAAGCGAACCGAATACATACAGCACCAGGTCGATTACTTTTTTAAATTCTTCGTCAAGCTGATCCGGCGTACAGAAAATGTGTGCATCATCCTGAGTGAACCCTCTAACGCGGGTTAAACCGTGAAGTTCACCACTTTGCTCATAACGATATACAGTACCAAATTCAGCGTAGCGCTTTGGTAGGTCTTTGTAAGACCATGGCTTGCTGTTATAAATCTCACAATGGTGAGGGCAGTTCATGGGTTTCAGCAAAAATTCCTCACCCTCGTTAGGCGTGTGTATCGGCTGAAAACTATCAGCGCCATACTTAGCATAGTGTCCCGATGTTACATATAATTCTTTTTGCCCAATGTGCGGTGTTACCACCTGCTCATATCCGGCTTTCTTTTGTGCTTTTTTAAGAAACTGCTCCAGGCGGTCGCGTAATGCAGCGCCCTTAGGCAGCCACAATGGTAACCCCTGACCAACCTTTTGCGAAAAAGTAAATAGTTCCAGCTCTTTACCCAGCTTACGGTGATCGCGGCGTTTTGCCTCTTCCAGTAACTCAAGATACTCGGTTAAGTCCTTTTGTTTTGGGAAAGAGATACCATACACACGGGTTAGCTGCTTGTTTTTCTCGTCGCCGCGCCAGTAAGCACCGGCAACGCTCATTATTTTCATAGCCTTGATGATGCCCGTGTTAGGAATATGCCCTCCACGGCACAGGTCGGTAAAAGTGGCATGGTCACAAAAAGTGATGGTACCGTCTTCAAGGTTTTCTATCAGTTCCGTTTTATACGGGTTGTTCTCGTTTTTATACATTTCCAATGCCTCAGCCTTAGTAACCGAACGCATTGTAAAGTCGTGCTTTTCCCTCGATATGGAAAGCACTTTATCTTCTATGGTTTTAAAATCCTTATCAGTAACTACATGGTCGCCAAAATCAACGTCATAGTAAAAACCGTTTTCTATGGCAGGACCAATAGTCAGCTTTATGCCAGGGTATAACTCCTGCAGTGCCTGTGCTAAGACGTGCGATGACGAATGCCAGAAAGCCTTTTTGCCCTCTTTGTCATTCCAGGTATATAATATTAGCGAACCGTCGGTGGTTAGTGAGGTTTTCGTTTCAACCGTTGTACCATTAAAGGATGCAGAAATAACGTTTCTTGCCAGCCCTTCACTAATGCTCATGGCAACATCATGGGGAGTTACCCCAGCGTCGAATTTTTTAACCGAACCGTCCGGTAATGTAATATTTATCATTCTTAAAAATTTATAAGGTGCAAAGATAGGGGATTAAGGGGAGTAGTGCAATAGATACTTATTCTTAAAGGATTCTAATTATTTTTTATTCTTACGATGTAACTTTTTTCTAGCCTTTTCTATTTGGGAATAATAAGTAAATAGTTCATGCTCCACAAATTCCTTACTATTAATATACTCATTGTATTTTTTACAAAAGGTATCATAATTTTTATCCTCCATGTAATTGAAATAATATTCAATCAGATTAGGATTGTTTTTACAGAAAGATAATATACAGTTTTGTATTCCGGTCAAGTTATGATAAGGCATGTTATCAGCAAGATCAGCTACGATGATTGCAAGTTCGCCTCTTTTTAGTTTTCGATTTTGGCAATCAGAATAAACATCTGTTAAACTAGTATCCTTAAAGAAAAGTGCCAGTTCTTGGAAATCTTTTTTATTTAAAGATGCTATTTCATCTGTGAAATGTTCTGCTATGAGTTTTGAATTATTTGTTTTACCTATTCGATATAGAAGGTTATTAATATTCTTATATTGATTTTGTGAAACAGCTTCAAAACCTGAAATAGCGAAGAACAAAATAATTATTTTTTTTATATATACCACCAATTAAAATTGTTACTAAATAATTCTCAAATATAATAAGGTATAAAGTTTTTCATTAATTATTTATAAAGAGAATGTTTTTAGTCAATACTAATTATCCTATACAGTCATTGCGAGCGTAATGTAATGGAGCGTGGCAATCTTTTGTAATACTTTATATAAAAGATTCCTCCACTACGCTGCGCTGCGGTCGGAATGGAAACTGAGCTTCCATTTCGACAACAGGAGAAATCTCATACAATATAAGTTGTGATTCTAAGGTGCTTAGATTGACATAATGAAATTCGCTACATCTGTGTTATCCGCGTTCCAATAAAAGACCTATTCTGAATGTAGCAAGATTGCTTCGTCATTCTTCCTCGCAATGACTTTCAATAACTTTAAACCTTAAATGTGAAACAAAATTTACTTCCCAAACACATCTTCCGGTTTCTCTAAATTATCCAGTTTCTGTATGTATTTCTGTGGCAGTATATCCATACCATATTGGTAAGAGGCGTTCATCCACCCAAACCCAGATTTGGTTATGTAGGCAAAATCGGTACCCACGTTGCCATATTCGGCATATACCTTATGGGTGCTGTTAACCACATCATATTTTTCGGGTATGGTTCCGTTATAATCTACAGCATTTTGGGTAATGGTATACAGCCAGCGGTACACCATTTCGCGGGCTTCTTTTTTATAGCCATACTGTATAAGCCCTTTCCATAACAGCATCTGGTGGGGTGCCCATCCGTAAGGATAGTCCCACTGGCGCTGCACATCGTTAGTGGCATATTTTTCCAGCGAGGCTTTAGAACTGCCTAAAAAACCACCTTCGGCCTTTAGCTCC
The DNA here is from genome assembly GCA_052038845.1 of Dyadobacter sp. Classification (GTDB taxonomy): domain Bacteria; phylum Bacteroidota; class Bacteroidia; order Flavobacteriales; family Flavobacteriaceae; genus Flavobacterium. The sequence continues at coordinate 3,003 of JBQGDD010000138.1, forward strand.
TTCATAAGCTGTGGAACCATAACATCGGCCTCCTCCTGTGTACACAGCCCCGCCCATAGCGGAAAGAAATTTGTCGCCGCCATAAAATCTGACCGTTCACCAGTTACATAATTGTAATCAAAGTATCCGCCAAGCTCATCATCCCAAAGGTACTTGTGCATCAGTTTTTTTCGGGTATCCGCTTTTTCACGCCAGTAGGCAGCAGTGTAGCTCTTACCATCGTCTGATGTAAATCCTTTTTTAAAATAAGTACCTATAAGGAACTCAAAATCTTTCTCATATTTATATAGCAGCGCGTTTATATCAACAGAGTTAAGGTCGGCAGCCACATTATCAAGCCGCCATGAAGTATCATGCCCACTTTCCCTCAGTGTACGGTCATGCACAAAGTAGCGGTCGAGCTT
>JBQGDD010000139.1:0-24815 GCA_052038845.1 Dyadobacter sp.
TGGATTTAAAATACGCAAATATGGCGCGGCAAACCTTGCCAAGCTCAACACAGAGTTTGTATATCAGGCAATAGATAACGGCAGGAAGCAAAGGGCTATTACAGTTGGAGCATCAAACCCTTATTTTACGCCTTATGAGTATATATCCCCTTATGTAAGAAATGCGGTGCTAACCAGCGAAGACCCCTCGTTTTTTCATCACAGGGGTTTTATTACCGAGGCCTTTAAGCAAAGCATTATAAAAAACATCAAAACCGAAAAATTTGCAAGGGGTGCAAGTACCATAAGTATGCAGTTGGTTAAAAATGTTTTCCTTACACGCGAAAAAACCTTATCAAGAAAACTGGAAGAAATACTGCTGGTTTACATACTGGAAAACAACCGCATTGCCAGTAAAGAGCGTATGCTGGAGGTATATTTTAATGTGATAGAATGGGGACCAAATGTATATGGCATTGGCGAAGCGGCAAATTATTACTTCCGAAAGCCACCAATATTGCTCACAGTAGATGAAGCCATATACCTGGCAAGCATAGTACCACGCCCCAAAGCCTTTATGTGGCGGTTTGACAGTAACGGCGAACTGAAAGACTATGCAGTAAGGCACGACCAGTTTATAAAAAACCGTATGCTTAGCAGGGGGCTTTTAAACCCCGAAGATACTATTGGGCAAAAGGGTAAAATCTATATATCCGGTGCGGCACGCTCACAGCTCCGCCTTAAGGAAGATACATTTAAAGATGTAGATACTGCCTCTGTTAATAAATTTCTGCTCAACCTGGGCAACAGGGCTTTTTAAAATATTTTTATCCCATCCCAACCTTTGTGGTAAAATAATGCTCTTTATATAAAAAGAACTAAAACTTGTTATATGAAGAAGATTATTATACTATGCGCACTTATGTGCCATTTTGCTTATGCGCAAAAGCCCGTATTTACAACAGCCAAGGTAAAAGCCGCAACGGTTTATTTTAATGCTGCCGAAATTTCTCAGGATGTTGTGGCAACCCTGCCCACTGGTACATCTGAAATTGTTGTAAAAAATGTTGCCGACTACCTCAATGAAAGTACAGTGCAGGTAGGTGCGCCATCTACCCTTACTGTACTGTCTGTACAGTTTACGAGAGATTATATTTCTGAATATGAGCCTGACGAAACTTCGCCACAAATTAAAAGAGTTCGCGACAGTATCGCACTGCTTGAAAACGAAATAAGAAAAACAGCAATTGCCAAACAGGCAGAAACCAAAGCGCTGGAAGTGCTGGACAGGAATAACCAACTGGCAGGGCAGCAGAACGGGCTTAATATACCGGATTTAATGAAGTTTATAGAATACTACCGGGTTAAGCGCACCGAAATCGCAATTGCTGAAAATGCTTTGACTGAAAAGCAAAACAAACTGAACGAAAGGCTGAACGAACTGAGGAGCAGGCTACAGACCAACATCAGTAAGGATGAAAAAATGTCATCGGGCAAGCTGGTGCTACAGGTTATGAATGAAGCGGCAGGAAATGTTCCTTTTACCATAAATTACCTTACCCAAAACGCATCGTGGACTCCTTTTTATGACCTGCGGGCAGAAAATACTACCGACCCTATAAATATGATGTATAAAGCACAGGTAATACAGCAAACAGGTATTGACTGGAAAAAAGTAAAGCTGACCCTTTCAAGCGGTGTGCCCAATCAAAATAACCAGGCTCCTTTATTACAGGCATGGTTTTTACGCTATGGCAATAACCCATTATACAATAACAGCAATGCATTTATTAATTCACTACAGGGGCAGGTACCTGGCTTAAATATTACGCAAGGTAACGGACAACCAGGAGCAGATATGTCTGTAGCAATACGAGGAAACAGCAGCCTTAGTGAAGTTACGGTTGAAGGTTACAGGGCTAAAAGTTCAGTAACTAATTATACAACATTAAATGAAAACCAATTATCAGTATCGTTTGACATTGATATACCGTATGACATACTTTCTAACGGGAAGAAACATAGTGTGACGCTTAAAGAAATAAAACTGCCTGCTGAATACAAGCATTATGCAGTACCAAAACTGGAAAAAGAAGCTTTTTTACTGGCTGAATTAAGCGACTACTCTAAATACAACCTCCTTAGGGGCGAAGCCAACATTATTTTTGAGGGTATGTATATTGGCAAAACGTTTATAGACCCTAACCAAACAAATGATACTATGCGCATGAGCATGGGCAGGGATAAAAAAATAGCCATTAAAAGAGAGAAAATTGTAGATAAATCGGGTACTAAATTCCTCTCATCAAGCAAGGAGCAGGTATTTACGTATGAGATTACCATTAAAAACAATAAAAAAGACGCTGTAAGCCTTACACTTAAAGACCAATACCCCGTAAGTACCGACAAAGATATTGAGATAGAATTACTGCAAAGTGACAAGGCTAAAATAAATGAAGAAGCAGGCATACTAACATGGGAAGTGGATTTAAAAGCAGGTGAAAGCAAAAAAATAAGACTGAGTTATAAGGTAAAATATCCTAAAAATAAGTTTATAGAAAATTTATAATGTTTTGTTAAGTGAAAGAGAGTATAGTTATAATCAAGTATTTTTACTGTAATAACTTAACAATCAATCGCTATGAAAACAAAATTACTTTTACTTTCATTATTTTGCACAGGTGCTTTATGTGCCCAGCAACTGGATTTAGAATTATTTGCAGGCGGCTTTTCTAACCCCATAGAGGTGGTAAATGCCGGAGATGACCGCCTGTTTGTGGCACAGCAGGGAGGGCTTATAAAAGTACTGAACGCAAACGGAAATACCAACAGCACCAACTTTTTAGATGTTTCGGGCTTAACAACTGCCAGTGGAGAGAGGGGCTTATTAGGGTTGGTGTTTCACCCGGATTATGCTGATAACGGATATTTTTTTATCAACTATACCAATACCAGTGGCAATACGGTAATTGCCAGATATTCTGTTAGCGGTACTAACCCTGATGTGGCTGATGCCGACAGTGCTGAAATAATGCTTACGGTAAACCAGCCGGGTTCTAACCATAACGGTGGTTGTATGCGTTTTGGTCCCGATGGCTACCTGTATATTTCTATGGGTGACGGCGGTGGCGGTGGCGACCCCGATAATAATGCACAAAACAACAATGTGCTGCTTGGCAAAATGCTGCGCATAGATGTTAACAGTGGCTCTCCTTACAGCATACCACCGGGCAACCCGTTTGCCGATGGCGGCGGAGAAGCAGAAATATGGGCAACAGGATTACGTAATGCATGGAAATTTTCATTCAACAGGCTGAATGCTGATTTATGGATAGCCGATGTGGGGCAAAATGCGGTAGAAGAAATAAATATGGTAAACTCTGCTGAAAGCGGTTATAATTTTGGCTGGAGGTGCTATGAGGGTTCGCAGGTATATAATGACAGCGGTTGCGGAAATGCAGACCTTTATACTATGCCTTTTGCAGAATATACCCATGCAGAATCTGGCGGGTGCTCTATAACAGGGGGTTATGTTTATACAGGTACTACGTATGATTTACAGGATATGTACATTTTTGCCGATTACTGCAGCAACAGGCTGGGTATGGTAGATACTGATGGTAATATTACTTACTCTCAGCAATTTCCGGGTAATAACTTTGCCTCTTTTGGAGAAGATATTAACGGCGAGCTGTATGTTGCCGGAAAAACAAGCGGTAATATTTTTAAAGTAACAGGCCCGGTGCTGAATACTGTAACTGTAGCAAACAGTACTTTCAGTATTTACCCTAACCCGGCATCTGATGTTGTGTATATACAAAAAGCGGTGTCAGGAAATTATGCATCGCACGCAGATGTATATGACCTTAGCGGAAAACTGCTTATAAGCCGCGACCTTGATAATACCGAAACCAATACTGTAGCAACAGGCAGCCTGCCTGCCGGGCTTTACCTTATAAGCCTTACGGATAATGCGGGTAACACATCAAGCCACAAACTAAGCATTAAGTAACACTTAATTATATATCAAAAAAGTTCAGGGGTGTCCCTGAACTTTTTTTGATTTTATAGCTTATAAAAACTACTCTATTTCATTTAGCATTTTAGAAATTTCGTCAAGTTTTGGCGTAAGTATAATTTCTATCCTCCTGTTTTTAGATTTTCCCTCGGCAGTTTCGTTGGTTGCAACAGGTGCGTGTTCTCCCCTACCCGCTGCGGTAAGGTTTTGCGGGTTAACCCCTTTATTTTCCCTTATTATATTTACAATAGCGGTGGCACGTTTGGTAGATAAATCCCAGTTATCCGTAATCTGTCCGCTACCGTTATAAGGCACATTATCAGTATGCCCTTCAATAAGTACGCTAATATCAGGATTATCGGCAAGTACCTTCCCTACTTCGGCAACAGCCCTTCTTCCTTCTGTACCTACAGTCCAGCTTCCACTGCCAAACAGCAGCTTGTTTTCCATAGAAACATATACTTTACCGTTTTTCTGTTCTACAGTAAGCCCTTTGCCTTCAAAGCTGTTTAATGCTCTCGAAAGTGTTTCCCTTAACCTTTTAAGGTTAGCCTCCTGTGCGGCAATCATACCCTCCAGCTCATCTACACGCTGAGAGCGGTCCTGCAAATCGCTTTTTAGCTTGTTAAGCCTTTCCTGTTCTGCTGCAAGAGCTTTTTCTTTAGCCTCAAGCTGGGCAAGCAGCTCCCTGTTTTTTTTCATGTTGCTGTCTAAAGCATCACTGCTGTTTTTTTCGAGCGCGCTGTAAGACGATTTTAAATTATCAAGGCTGGTTTTTGTAGCCGCATATTCAGATGCCAGCTTATCCCTTTCTGCCTTTAACTTTTCAAGCTGAGATTGTAAATCTTTTGATTTAAGGTCAAGTTGGTTTCTCTCTTTTGTTAAAGAGCTGTTCTCATCGGCAAGCTCACGGTTCTCTTTTTTTAAGTTGGCATATTTACCCTCAAGGTCTTTATACACTTTTGAAGAAACACACGATGTGGTTAAAGCCAGGATGCATATTCCTGTAAAAACTCTTTTTATCATTTTTTATGTCTGCGTTATTGGTTCATTATTCAAATTCAAGCAAAATAGGGCAATGGTCAGAGTGCCTTGCTTCAGGCAGTATAACCGCCCTTGTAAGCCTCTCCCTCATTGGCTCAGATGCCAGTGCATAATCTATACGCCAGCCCTTATTGTTATTCCTTGCGTTGGCACGGTAGCTCCACCAGCTGTAGTGGTGCGGGTCTTTATTAAAATGCCTGAAGGTATCTATAAAACCATTCTTCATAAATGCATCAAGCCACTCGCGCTCTTCGGGCAAAAACCCTGAAACTTTTGCATTACGTATAGGGTCGTGTATATCTATAGCCTCGTGGCAAATATTATAGTCGCCGCATATTATAAGGTTCGGAATTTCTTTTTTAAGGTTATCTATATACTTATAAAAATCCCTCATGTACTGAAATTTATGGTCGAGCCTGTCAATATTAGTACCCGATGGCAAATACAGGCTCATAACAGAAAACGTATCAAAATCCAGCCTTAAGTTCCTTCCCTCAAAATCCATATAATCAATACCTGTGCCATATACTATATTATTTGGCTTATGCTTAGAGAAAATGGCAACACCGCTGTAGCCTTTTTTTTGCGCCGAAAACCAGTAATGGTAGGGGTATCCCGCTTCCTCAATTTCCTGTACAGCTACCTGGTCTATGTTTGCCTTTATTTCCTGCAGGCAAATAATATCAGGGTCTGCCTGTGTAAGCCACTCTAAAAATCCTTTTGTAAAAGCGGCACGTATGCCGTTTACGTTGTAAGAAATAATCTTCATCCATTAAAATTTGAATACCAAAATTAGCCAAAAAAGTACACACTGTAAAGCCATTGCACTATTACTAACCTTAACCCGCTAAATGACAACAGTATAAACAGGCAATTAATAAAACCGTTAAAAAACTTAATCTATTTTAACGTTTAGCTATAATTGCTATCTTTGTTTTTCTGCCAGATAACACCAATGTAGATGAGTTTAGTTACCCCTAAAGAAGTTGCAAAAGCAATAAAGACAGATAAGTACGGGTTTTTAGGAACTTTTTCGGGCTGGTTATTAATGAAGGTTTTACGGATTTCTAAGTTAAACAAAATTTATGACAGCCAAAAACACCTTGAGGGGGTAAAATTTCTTAATGGTGTAATTGATCAGTTCCAGGTAAAGTTTGAGATACCTGAAGAAGACCTTAAACGCCTGCCTAAAAGTGGGGCATATATCACTATTTCCAACCATCCGCTGGGTGGCGTTGACGGTATCCTGCTTTTAAAGCTGATGCTGGAGCGCGAACCCAATTTTAAAATAATAGCCAATTTTTTACTGCACCGCATAGAGCCTTTAAAGCCTTATGTTATGCCCGTAAACCCTTTTGAATCTCATAAAGATGCAAAATCGAGCGTAGCCGGTATTAAAGATGCACTGCGCCATTTAAGCGAAAACAAGCCGTTAGGTATATTTCCCGCAGGGGAAGTATCTACTTACCGTGAGGGGAAACTGCTGGTTGACAGGCCCTGGGAGGAAGGTGCTATTAAACTTATTAAAAAAGCTAATGTACCGGTAGTACCCATTTATTTTCATGCCAAAAACAGCAGGCTTTTTTACCTGCTGTCTAAAATAAATGATACGCTTAGGACTGCGAAACTGCCATCTGAACTGCTTACCCAAAAAGACAGGGTAATTAAAGTACGCATTGGCAAACCTATATCTGTAACAGAGCAGAAGGAATTTGAGAGCATTGAGGCTTACTCTGAATTTTTAAGGAGAAAAACCTATATGCTGGCAAACCCTTTTGAAAAAGGCACAAAACTGATTGACACAGCACATTTAAATTTAAACAATTTAAAGATTAATAAAGAACCCAAGCAAATAGCCAACCCAAGCACACCCGATAAAATACTTGCAGAAATTGTACAGTTGCGTAAAAACGATTACCGCCTGCTGCAAAGTAAAAACTATGAGGTGTTTTTTGTTTCGGCAGATAAAATCCCCGCAATATTGCATGAAATAGGCAGATTGCGCGAAATTACCTTTAGGGAAGTGGGCGAAGGCACTAACGAATCGTTAGACCTTGATAAGTATGATAAATATTACCACCACATGTTCCTGTGGGATGAAGAGGCTAAACAGATAGCCGGCGCATACCGCATGGGGCTTGGCAGCGAAATTTATAAAAAGTATGGTATAGACGGTTTTTACCTGCACGACCTGTTTAGGTTTGAGCCGGAACTGTATGATATGCTTTCCAAATCTATTGAAATGGGGCGTGCTTTTATCATTAAGGAATATCAGCAAAAGCCTATGCCGCTTTTCCTGCTGTGGAAAGGTATTGTACATACTACACTGCGCTACCCGGAGCATAAATTTCTTATTGGCGGGGTGAGCATCAGCAACCAGTTTTCAGACTTTTCCAAATCGCTGATGATTGAGTTTATGAAGTCGCATTACTACGACCCTTATATTGCCCAATATGTACACCCTAAAAAAGAGTATAAGGTAAAGCTAAAGGATGGCGATAAGGACTTTGTATTTAACGAAGCAGAAGCCGACCTGAATAAATTTGACAAGTTTATAGAAGAGGTAGAACCCGGCAACTTAAGGCTGCCCGTACTTATTAAAAAGTATATAAAGCAAAACGCAAGGGTAATAGCCTTTAATGTTGACCCGCTGTTTAATAACGCTATAGACGGGCTGATGTATATAAGGATAGCCGACCTGCCCGAAAGCACCGTAAAGCCTGTAATGGAAGAGTTTCAGGCAGAACTGGAACGAAAACTTACCGAAAAAGGTGAGATATAAAAAAAGCCCTTGCGGGCTTTTTTTTATGCTTGTGTTGTTCCTATATCGTTAAACTCATTATAAGGCCTTTTAGGATCTTCGCCATATTCGTTAGATCCGTTATCGCCATCAGTGCAAAGCATTACTAATAACCATATTGTACCTATTACCGGAATAAAGCTTACAAAATAATACGCCCCGCTTTTTCCTATATCATGCAGCCTGCGCACTACTACTGCAATACTCGGTATAATAATACCTATTGAGTAAATAATAAGAAGGAATACTGCATAAGATGTAATAAACATCAATATTAAAAGCAAAAGAGTTATAAGCATATTGCATAATACAAAATACCAATATTCGCTTCTGCGTGCCCTTCCTGAAAAATTTGCGTAGTTATCCCTAACTACTTTTAAGTACCATTCAATCATAATTTTGGTTTTAGTTTGTCCTACTCGTGTGGCTTTTCGGTTTCGCCTGTAAATTAAAAGTCTAAAAATAAATTATTTTTTAATTTAAGCTATCAATTACAATGATAAATGTTAAAAATTTAACATTCAAATATGATTCGTTTGGTTCTCAAAGTTCAATCTCAAAGTCTTGTATCCTACTGCCTGTATTATGCTTCAATAAAATATACTGCTTTAATTTTATCGGCAATTACCTGTGCCAGCTTTTTATGGCTTTCAAAAGTCCACCCTGCAATGTGTGGCGATAACAATACATTTTCAGCTTCTAACAAGTACTGGAAAGCCTCGGGTATTACCCCACCGGTAAACAAATCTTCAAAAGACGATTTTTCATACTCCAGCACATCAAGGGCAGCCCCTAAAATTTTTCCATTTCTTAATGCTTCCGCCAAATCCTTTGTTACAACGCTCTTACCCCTTGCTGTATTAATTAGCCAAAAGGGCTTGGCAAATGCATTGATAAAATTATAATCTACCATTTTATTGGTTTGCGGTGTCCAGGGTGTGTGTAGACTCAATACATCAGCTTTTTGCTGTAACTCTTTTAATAATACCTGTTTGGCGTTAGCATCGCCCACATGTGGTTTTATATCATAGCATAATACCTCAACATCAAAACCTCTGAGTTTTTTAGCAAATGATTTTCCCATGTTTCCATACCCTATTATCCCCACCGTTTTACCGTCCAGTTCATGCCCACGGTTAGCTTCACGTAGCCATTGCCCGGTGCGTATCTGCCTGTCGGCTCTGTTAAGGTTATTAAACAGCGAGAGCAGCATACCCAAAGCCTGTTCGCCTACAGCATTACTGTTACCCTCAGGCGCGGCTATAAGGTGTATCCCTTTTTCTGTGGCATAGTCACAGTCAATGCTTTCCAGCCCCGCACCTACCCGGGCAATAAACTTTAGGTTTTGTGCCTTATCTAAAAAAGCCCTGTCAATATCAAAACGGCTGCGGATAACAATGCCGTTATAGTTATGTATTTTGGCTTCAATTTCCTCTTTAGATGAAGTGTAGTCATATTCATTTATAAAACCTTCACTCTCTAACTGCTCCCAAAGTATAGGATGGTTACTGTCTATATGGAGTATCTTTACGTTGCGGGTTGCGGGTTGCGGGTTCATAACAGGGTTACGGGTTTAATGCTGCGGGTTGATTAAAAGCAAAGTTATATATTTGATGACATTTATTTTTAATTTTAAATATAAACTATATAAATGGTTAAGAAAAAGAAGCAAGCTGAATTTGTAAAATGGTTTGGTCCATTATTAGATGCTTTAAGACAGTTAGGGTATTCAGGAAAACCTAAAGAAGTTTCTGACACTATTGCTAAAAATTTAAATTTAGACAATAAATTTTTGGATGAAACTTTAAAATCAGGAACTAACCGATTTCATAACCAGGTTGCTTGGGCGAGACAATACCTAACATGGGAAGGTTTACTAGACTCATCTATTCGTGGAACTTGGAAAATAACTGAAAAGGGGAAAAACACTCATTTAGATTATGAGCAATCACACAAACTTTTCCTAAAATGGGTTGAGATAAATCAAAAGGCTAGAAAAAATAAATCTACTTCCGAAGTTATCACAGAGCAGGAAGAAGAAGAACCAGATAGTGTTGATGTAAAGGCAGAGAATAATCTCTTAGATATTTTGCAAGGTATTTCAGCCTCTGGTTTTGAAAATCTTTGTAAAGAATTATTAAGAGAGCATGGGTTCGAAAATGTAGAGGTAACCGGTAAATCACATGATGGGGGAATTGATGGTTATGGAATTTTAGAAATTAATCCTTTTGTTAGTTTCAAGGTTTTATTTCAATGTAAAAGGTACAAAGGTTCGGTTTCGAGATCGCAAATAGGAGACTTCAGAAACGCAATGATTGGTAGAGCCGAGAAAGGAATAATCTTAACAACAGGAACATTTACGAAAGAAGCTGAAAAGGAAGCAAATCGTGATGGAGCACCAGCTATTGAATTAATAGATGGGCAAAAATTGGTTAAAATGTTTGAAATGGTTGAACTAGGCTTAAAGCCAAGAGTAATATATGAAGTAGACTTGAATTACTTTAATAAGTTCAGAGATTAAAACCCAAGAATAATTTTAGCGATAGTGAAGTAAATCAAAATCCCACAAATATCATTACTGGTAGTAATAAAAGGACCTGTAGCAAGCGCGGGGTCTATACCAAACCTGTTTAAAAGCATCGGTACGAATGTACCTATCAGCGAAGCTATAATAATAACCGAAATAAGTGACACACCGATAGTAAAGCCCAAAAGGTAAGATTCGCCAAGTATAAAGTGGCTGCCAATAACAAGTATTATTGCAAGAATACTTCCGTTAAGCAGGCTTAATAAAATTTCTTTTATCAGCCTGTTAAACAGCGAGCCGCTAATGCTGTTATTAGCAAGTCCCTGTACTATAATTGCAGAAGACTGTACCCCTACATTACCCGCCATAGCCGCTATGAGGGGTGTAAAAAAGTAAAGTTCCGGATGATTTTCCATTGCCCCGTTAAAGCTTTCCAGCAGGCTTACGCTTATAAACCCGCCCAATAATGCCAGTACAAGCCAGGGCAGGCGCGCACGCGTAAGGTCTAAAATACTGTCATCAGCCTCAACATCCTGAGAGATACCCGCAGCAAGCTGATAATCCCTCTCTGCTTCTTCCTTAATAACATCTACAATGTCATCAATAGTAATACGCCCCACAAGCCTGCCAAGTTCATCTACCACCGGTATTGCTTCAAGGTCATAACGCTGCATAATACGCGCCACCTCCACATCAGGGGTATTAACTTTTACAAAATCTACTTTAGGGATATACACATCGCTTATTGGTGCTTTGGTAGATGTAGTAAGCAAATCTTTTAAAGACAGCCTGCCTTTAAGCCTGTTTTCATCATCTACCACATATATAGAGTGTACCCGCTGAACATTTTCTGCCTGTACACGCATTTCCTTTACACAGGTAAGCACATTCCAGTTCTCGTTTACCTTTACAAGCTCCTTACCCATAAGTCCACCCGCTGTATCCTCATCATAACGAAGCAGGTCAACAATATCCTTTGCGTGCTCTACATCAAGTATTTCAGATATTACCTCTTCCTTTTTATCCTGCGGAAGTTCGGCAATAATGTCGGCAGCATCATCCGTACTAAGCTCGTCAAGCTCCTCGGCAATTTCTTTTGGAGACAGTTCCTTTAAAATCTTTTCCCTAACCTCCTCATCCAGCTCCATCAGTATCTCGGCAGTTTTTTCACTGTCGAGGATATGGAAAATATATATAGCACCCGAATCATCAAGGTCACCCATAATTTCGGCAATATCGGCATAGTGAATGTCATCAAGAAGTTCCTGTAACTCCTTTTCACGGTTTTCACTTATGTACTGCTCTATCTGGGCAATAAACTCCCTGCTGATTTTAAACTCCATTGGCTGCTATTTTTTTTGTCAGGTCAATAAACTGTTCTACCGAAAGCTGTTCCGGGCGCAGGTCAAAGATACTATCTTCCTTTAAATTATCAGAAAGGTTATAGGTTTTTAAACTGTTGCGCAGCGTTTTCCTACGCTGGTTAAAGGCTGTTTTTACTACAGTAAAAAATAACTTCTCATCTACATCAAGATGAAAATTCTCCTTACGCCTTAAGCGCAACACACCCGATTTAACTTTAGGCGGGGGGTTAAACACGTGTTCCGGAACTGTAAAAAGATATTCGGCATCATAAAAAGCCTGTACCAGTACCGAAAGGATACCATAGGCCTTTGTCCCTTTTTTCTCGCAGATACGCTCTGCCACCTCTTTTTGAAACATACCCGAAAATTCAGGTATCTGCTCCCTTAATTCCAGTGTCCTGAAAACTATCTGGGTAGAAATATTATAGGGAAAGTTACCTATAATGGCAAAAGGCTCTTTACCAAAAACCTGGGTTATATTATACTTTAAAAAATCTTCAGAAAGTATTTTGCCCTCAAGCTTGGGGTAGTGCCCTGATAAATAGGCAACCGATTCTTTATCGATTTCAATAACGTATGTTTCTACAGGCTTTTCTAAAAGGTATTTGGTAAGCACGCCCATACCGGGACCTATCTCCAATACCTTATTGTACCCCTGTAAAGTGAGCGTATCGGCAATATCCCTGGCTATGCCTTCATCTTTAAGAAAATGCTGCCCTAAATGTTTTTTGGCTGTTACTTTATCCATAAAAATTGCAGTGCCCGCAGCAACACAGGCTCAGGCAGCTATTGTAAATTATTATATTGACCTAAATTCCTGCAGAAGCTCCAGCTCTGTACGGAAGGCAAGCATCTTGTCTCCAAAAAGCCTTGCTCCTTCTTCCCGCAGTTGTGGGGCATGTTCCTTATAGTACTCTTCCAGTTTTTCTTTACTCTCCGTAAAGTATTGTACAGAATAGGTAGTACCGCCCATTTCTTCTACAATAAGCACCTTTACCAGTTTTGCTTTTACAAATTTACCCGTTTCCATAACCTGGGGTATGTGCTTTTCCGTCATCCATGCATACCAGTCTTCATGTATGCTTTCATCTACATTTACCGTTACATTATAAATTATCATGGTATTATTTTTTAGTTGGTTATTAACTTAGCTGTTGGCATCGCCCCGCAGTGCCCTGTACTGTTTTCGGGCTTCTATAAAATAAATACTGTCCTGATGGTCAAACAAAACCCTTTCATACAAAGGCTTTGCCTTTTCAGCATCTTCTAAATCTTTATTATATATCTCTGCCGAAAAATACAACGCTTCATCTATATATATCCCGTCACTGTATTTATCAATAATCTGCTGATAGTGCTGCAGTGCAAGGTCAAATTCTCCCTTTTTTTCATATATTTTGCCAATGCGAAGCAGCGTTACATCCTGTATACTTTCAGTCCTGTCATTGGCAATAATATCTTTAAACTGTGCCAGGGCTTCATCTGTATTGTTCTGGTACAGTTTAAAATCAGCACGGGCAAACTTTTTAAGCGCAGTCTGTGTGCTGTCTTCCACAGTATTGTCAGTTATTAGTAAAAACAGCTCTAAAGCATCATTGGCAATTAACTGCGATACAGACGATTTTAAAACCTTTAGCTGTTTCTGCGCCCATTCAAAATCGCCTTTAAAATAACTTGCCCTTGCTACCTTTAGGCTTGCCTGGTGGGCAACGGCATCATTTTTTAAATCTTCTTCAATCTGGGCATAATAAATTATAGCCTGGTTAAACTTTTCATCCATCAGCAATATATCCGACAGCTTCATTTTAACCTCTGCCTGCTGGTATTTATTTAACTGCAGTTTAAGTGCGTTATTGAGCGTAGCAATGCCTGCCTTACTGTCTTTAAGGTAAAATGCCTCAAAATCTGCTTTCAGCAATTGCAGGTCAAGCGAATATACATTGGTGCCGAATTCCTCAAGCAGTTTGTTTATCTTTTGGTTTATCGCTGCAAAATCTTTTTGTTTTGCCGCTTTAATGTCAAGCTCTAAAAGATAGCTGTGCGACTGCATTTGCAACACCGGATCCTGCGTGTTTTGCAGTATAAAGTTTAAAATTTCCCGTGCTGTTTCTTCTTCATCTTCCTGCACTGCCAGCATACTCAGGCTTACAATAGCATGAAATGACTCTGGGTCGCGCCTGTAAATAGCCTTTTCCTGGGCAAAGGCTTTACCATAGTCCCGCTGCTGTACAAAAAACCAGCTTAAAAACCGGTTCCAGAAAATATCCTGGTCTTTTTGTGCATTAACAAGCAGGGCTTTGCGCAGTAACCCATTAAAAGTTGTTTGTGCTTCCTCATTCATAAAGCGGGAAAGCTGGTTTTGCACTACCGGCAGGTTACGCTGGTTTTTATAGGAATAGCTAAGCAGGTTATCAATCATCTGTTCAATATTGCCTAACTGCCCCTGCAACAACGCCATCTGGTAATCAAAATTCATATTCTCATTTACAGCCATAGCGTTTTGGTATGCCTGTAACGCTTCCTGCACTAATACCTTTTTTTCAAATGTGCTGGCTACTGTATATACATTGCCGGGATTTTCGGTAACTGCGTCCAGAGCCTGCTTATAATTTTTAGATGCCTGTGCTGTATTTTGCTGTAGCTGATAATTATAGCCAAGCTCTATATAAAGTAATGGCTTATCATTAAGTCCCATTTTTTTAAGCAGTAACTGCTGTGCTTTATCATACTGCTGTAACTGCTGGTAAGCAGCAACAATACGCTGGGTAAAATGCAGGTTATTAGGCTGCTTTTCGTCAAGTTCCTGATATATCAACAGGGCTTTTTCAAATTCGCCACGCTCAAAGTAGTTACTGGCAAGCTGCTCGTTTTGCGCAAAAACCGCAACCGACCATACAAAAGCTATAATGGCAAATATCTTTTTCATATCCAATAATTAATTTCAGCAGACTTATTAAAAGGTGTCTAATGTCATAAATTTACTGATTTTTATGCTATAGCAAACTCTTTTGGGTTTATTTTCTCCGCCTTATCAGTATTTCTGGAAAGTAATTAATAACATAAACGCAGATAATGCTAACGATAGCATTATCTGCGCCAAATTTATTAGTTATACTAATTAATTATATCAAACCCGGTGTACGGACGTAAAACTTCAGGTATTACAATACCCTCAGGTGTCTGGAAGTTTTCCAGTATTCCGGCAAGTACTCTTGGCAGTGCCAGTGAACTTCCGTTTAATGTATGTGCCAACTGGTTTTTTCCCTCTTTATCCCTAAAACGAAGTTTTAGCCTGTTAGCCTGAAACGTTTCAAAGTTTGACACTGAGCTTATTTCCAGCCACCTGTCCTGTGCAGTAGAAAATACCTCAAAATCATACGTCAGTGCCGATGTAAAGCCCATATCGCCACCGCAAAGGCGCAGTACCCTGTAAGGCAGCCCAAGTTCTTTAAGCAACACCTTTACATGTTCTACCATACCCTCAAGAGCGGTATACGAATTTTCAGGACGCTCTATGCGCACTATCTCTACCTTATCAAACTGATGCAGGCGGTTAAGCCCGCGCACGTGCGCACCATAAGACCCTGCCTCCCTGCGGAAGCATGGCGTATATGCGGTACATAGTACAGGCAGTTCTGCATCCTGTAAAATTACGTCCCTAAAAAGGTTGGTTACAGGTACTTCTGCCGTGGGTATAAGGTACAGGTCATCTTCGGTAACATGGTACATCTGCCCTTCTTTATCCGGCAACTGCCCCGTTCCGTAACCTGATGCTTCATTTACCAAATGCGGCACTTGGTATTCTTTATAACCAGCATCGGTATTTTTATCTAAAAAATAAGTAATCAACGCCCTTTGCAGCCTTGCCCCTTTTCCTTTATAAACCGGGAAACCCGCACCTGTTATCTTAGTCCCAAGTTCAAAGTCTATAATATCATACTTTTTGGCAAGCTCCCAGTGAGGTAAAGCACCCTCGTGTAATGAAGGTATGTCGCCCTCACGGTACACCTCCTCATTATCATCGGCAGATTTTCCTGCAGGCACGCTGTCTGCAGGTACATTAGGCAGTTTGTATAACGCCTGTAAAAGCTCATCTGAAACTGTATTTAATGTATCGCCAAGCTCTTTGCTCTTTTCTTTAAACTGAGCTGTCTTTTCTTTAATTAATGCCGCTTTGGCTTTTTCGCCGGCTTTCATCAGCGCACCAATATCTTTAGACAGTTTGTTGGATTCCGACAAAACAGTATCAAGCTCTACCTGAGTAGCCCTCCTTTTTTCATCAAGCGCTATAACCTCATCTACAAGCTGTGCAGCATCAAAATTTCTTTTGACAAGCGCCTGTATTACTTTATCCCTGTTTTCCCTAATAAATACTGTCTGTAACATGGTTTATTAATTTTATTTAAAGTCAGCAAATTTAATGATTTGTTTTAATTAATACCTTTCATTTACAAGTTTAAAAATCATAGCTTTAACTATTGATTAGCCTCCAAAAACTGTTTTTCTGGCTATATTTGAAAAAATTTATTCCATGAAACGAATTTATACTTTTTTATTATACAGCACTTTAAGTATCTCAGCACTCTTTGCACAGGACAGCGAAACAGCATCTATAGCCGAAGCCGAAATGATGGCTGCCTACAGCGTTGCCGATTTTACAGCAAGCCAAAACACTATAAACTACGATGTAGCCCACCAAACGCTTCAGCTTACTGTTAACCCTGCTGTGCACTTTATATCGGGAACAGTAACTACCGATTATATTGCCCTCAGCGATATGCAAACCATTACTTTCGATTTAAACAGCCAGCTTACCGTTAGCAGTGTAGTACAAAACGGCAACCTCCTGCCTTTTGTTCAAAATTCTGCTAACGAATTGATAATAACACTTGCTTCCGTACAGCCGCAGGGCACAGAAGCATCTATAGCCGTATCCTACTCCGGGCAGCCCCCTTTTGGCGATGCATTCCGTACTGGTCTTCATAACGGCATATCAGTTATGTGGACACTCTCACAGCCGTATGGTACAAAAGACTGGTGGCCCTGCAAGCAGGATTTAAACGATAAAATAGAAAGTGTAGATATATACTTAACTACCCCCTCGCAATATGTGGGCGTAGCTAACGGTGTTGAACAGTCTCAGCAGAATAATGGTAACGGGACTAAAACGACCCATTTTCAGCATAATTTCCCCATACCCGCCTATTTAATTGCCATAGCGGCCTCTAACTACAGCATTTATACACAAACTGCGGGCACAGCACCAAACGATTACCCTATAGTAAATTATATTTACCCTGAAACAGCTACAGCTACCCAGCAGCAGCTTGCCGTTACAGTACCTATTATGGAGTACTTTGAAGAACTTTTTGATACCTACCCATTTCATCAAGAAAAATATGGGCATGCACAATGCGGTATGGGCGGCGGTATGGAACATACCACTGTTTCCTTTATGGGAAACTTTAGCCGAAACCTGATAGCCCATGAAGCAGCACACCAATGGTTTGGCAATAAAGTAACCTGCGGATCATGGCAGGATATATGGCTTAATGAAGGCTATGCAACCTATCTTTCAGGGCTTATTATAGAACACCTTGATGGCAACGAGGCTTTTAGCGGGTGGAAAGCCTCCAGAAACCAAAGCATTACATCTTTACCAAACGGCAGTGTATATGTACCCGCAGCAGATACCCTAAGTGTTGGGCGTGTGTTTAGCAGCAGGCTGAGTTATAATAAGGCGGCAATGGTACTGCACATGCTTCGCTTAAAAATAGGCGCAGAAAATTTTTATCAGGCATCCCGCAATTACCTGACTGACCCAAACCTTGCTTTTGGTTATGCCAAAACCCCCGAACTGCAGGCGCACCTGGAAACCGTGTCAGGCGTAAGCCTCGATGAATTTTTTCTGGACTGGGTATATGGTGAGGGCTACCCCACTTATACTGTAACAGCGCAAAACTGGGGTGAAGGGCAGGCGAAAATAACGGTTAGCCAAACCCAGTCGCACCCCTCTGTAAGTTATTTTGAAATGCCTGTACCTATAAGACTCTTTGGCGCAAACGGACAGGTATATGATGTAGTAGTAGAAAACACCGTTAACGGAGAGGAATTTATAATACCTGTGCCCTTTACAGTTACTGATATACAATTTGACCCTGAAAATGATATTATATCGGCTAATAGCCAGTCAGTATTAGGAACTGACAACTTTAATGCCGATGCTGTAATATCACTTTTCCCAAATCCGGTATCAGGAATTTTACACGCGCAAATGCCTGAGAGTATAAGCATAGAAAAGGCTGTAATTTATAATGCTTTAGGACAAAAAGTAATGGAAACAGAAAAACAAACCTCATGGAATGTTGCGGGGCTTGCAAAAGGGGTATATCATATTACATTACAAACAGGTAATGGCAAAAAGCAGTTGAAATTTGTTAAAGAATAGGGTTTATTGTACTTAATAAGATTTACGTAAAATAATTTAGGAAGCAGGGTCATTACTCTCCCATTTCAATCTTTAAGTATTTTTTAATGTCAAGATATTTGTATTTCAGTTCAATAACCGGAGTAAGTGCCATTATCATTCTGGGCATGGGGCATTTGTGAATTATTTCAACATTATCACCGTGCAAAGCAATATCTAAAACTTCAAAAGAACTTTCGCAACCTTCATAATATTCTAAAGCCAATTTGTAAGTTTCTTCATCGAGACCTGAGTTAAAAAGTATATGGAAGAGGGTCTTAAAGTGTTTATAAACAAAAAAAGCAGCACATTTCTGTACTGCTTGTTCTTGTAGCCCCTAATGAAATTAATTTCCAACTTTTTATTAGATGATTTAGAGCATCTGGTCAATCTTGCTGCCTAAAATTAATTAGAGCAACAAAGTTATAACTTACATTAGTTTTATACCCGGAACGGTATCTAATATCGCTATTGATTTTGGTATCATATAACTTGGAACCCTGTCTGTAATCCACCCTAAAAACTCTTCATCGCTAAAATCAACATTTGGGCGTATCACAAGATCAATATGTATTTTATTCCTATTGTCATAAGTTACGGCTTTAGCTTTTACCCATGCTATTTTATTGTTTTGATAAATAACGTCTTCAAGTTCTTTAGGATATATGTTTTCGCCGCCTATTATCATTAAATCGTCTTCACGTCCTTTATAAAAGTAATAGCCCTGTTTGTTTTTAGAAACAATATCCCCAGTTGGCATGTAATTGTTATTTAAACTATCTGATGACCACCTGCATTTTACAAACAATCTGCCTGCTGTGTCGTTAGTTGCGATTACTCCACTATTATTCAGTATTTTCATTTTAATACCTCTTATTGGCTTACCAATAGTGTCAGTAAACATAAGCAGATGATTGTTAGTTGCAATAGTGCAGACGCCAGTTTGTGAAGTGCCATACATATTATATATTTTAGCCTGCGATATTTTATGAACAAGATCAATTGTAGAGGGCGGTAAAACATCGCTACCAGAGATAATGTTTTTAAGTTGGGTAAATTTCACATTTGGTAACGCATATACTTTCTGTATCATTATCGGAACGGCTATCCAACAATCTGTTTTTTTTTCCTCAATTAGCTTTAGTGTTATGTGGGCATCAAACTTAGTGGTTAAGTAAATTCTTTTAACTAAAAAAAAAGATATCAATAATGCTGCAAGCCCATAGCCATGAAAAACAGGTACCGATATAAGTACTGATTGGTTTTCTTTTAAATGCAATTTCTCAATAATATCGATAAGCGGGTTGAGATATTTTATAACAGATAACTTTCTCTTTTCTGCGCTAGGCCTTCCCTTCGAGCCACTAGATAATATAATAATATTTCCCTTTTTTCTCTTCACCGCATTCCGTATATCATTTACTGAAGGCAATGCCGTTATTTTATCAAAACTAATCAAGGGTATGGTATATGGTTCAAAATAATCTGCAATAGTAGTATCGCAAATAATAAGGTCTATTTTTTGTGTAGTAAGGAAATGGCTGAAATAGTCTTTTTTTTGATTAGGATTCAGTAAAAAAACATCAGCGCCCAATCCGGAGACCGCAAACAAAGTTTCTACAAATTTTATAGAGTTTGAGCTTACAATGACCACCTTGCATTTAGATTTAATACAATACTCTTCATTTAAAATATAAGCTAATGAAATAGCTTTTTCGTATAACTGTTTATAAGATAGCTGTTTATAATTGTCATCTATAGAGCCCGTTTTTTTATTTTTGACCGAAGCAAGCAATGCCAAAAGCGTAAATCCGTGTGTATACACGGATGCAATTATCCGTGTAATTTGCCGTAAACCTAGAACATGTATTTTAAGTAACGTCCTCATTGCGTTTTTTAAGATAATAAAAGCATAATTTTTCCCAAGCATATCTCCCAAAAAAACTGCTTGTCTGCAAAAAAATAGTCCACCATGGTTTACTGTAGTATCTGGAAGTATATAATAATCTTGCAATTCTTATCGCTGCCTGTCGGGGTTGCATTGCAGGATAGTTCTTGTAATTTTCGTTAGGAGCTATCATTCCGGTTCTTACTAACGGCAGATATATTGTTTTTGCTTTAATACCCATAACTTCCCATTCAGAAATGTTAGCTCTGTACCATTGGTCAAATCCTGTTTTAGAAGCTTGGTATGCTGCCCATTTTGGTGCAGGCAAGAGTAAAACATTTATTGCGGAAACATTAATAATTTGCCCATTTCTGGCTTTTAATAATGGCGTTACAGCCATGATTAATTTTACAGGCGCAAGATAATTAAGAGAATTAGTCCGTGTAAAGTCATGGTATCTTATTAAGGAATCTTCTAAAGATCGAGTAATAGATTTTCCTGCATTAGAAATAAAAATATCAACACCATGAGATAGATTTATGAGGGCATCGACAACTCTGTCTGCATCTTCCTCATAATAGAGATTAGCAGGTATAATGCTACATTTTGAACCATTTCTGTGTATTATTGCTGCAATTTCCTGTAGTTTATGTTCTGTTCGGGCAATTAACACCAAATGTACTTTATGATAAGAAAAAATCAGTGCTAGTTGCTCTCCAATTCCATAGCTGGCACCGGTGATAACAATGGTTTTGCCCGAAATTTTGGCGGACAACTTTACATCGTTAATACTCAGGTCAGGAAACAACATACGTTCTGCAAATGTTTTCAATTTTTATACAGGTATTATGTCTCACATAAAACGAAAGTACAAATTTAAAGTATGAATGATAAAAGTTTCTGTCAATAAAAAAAGCAGCACATTGCTGTACTGCTTGTTCTTGTAGCCCCAACCGAACAAATCTCGAACCATTTTTTTGAGGATTTGGAACGGCTGACCATATTGAATGTGGAATATACTTAATTTCAGCAACGATATAAAAGTTGTGACATCCTTTACCGTATCATTTTTTTGTAGTGGTTTTCATAACCTGCTATTTTAAATAATTCTGTAAAAGCGTCTTTGAAGTCTGTATAGTTGAACTCTTTGAAGTCAAAAATGTTCTGTCCTAATGAGTGGGATTCACGATTTATATACCTGTAAAACGCCTGAAATATATTACTGTTTAATGGCTCTTGTAAGAAAAAGTTGTTTAAGTCTTTCTTTTCAACAAAGTTGAAAAAATGCTCAATGATGTTTCTCATACAATTGGCTATCAATGCAGGGTGTTGTGTATTGTCTTTAATTATAAACCAATATGCTTGATAATCATTTTGAATTTCTTCATAGCTCATAGAAACAAACGAACTGCCATTTTCATTTTTTGAAAGACGAAAAGATTTTGAGTTGCTTTTCTTTCATCGTGTTTCGTTTCGGTAATTTCATAGAAGAAATATAAGCTATGCGTTAAGATAAATACTTGGTCATATTTATATTTCCATTCAATAATTTTTTCTCCTGTTTCTTTATCTTTTTTGATTTCTTTCTTTCCGAAAAATTCATTTTTAATTAGCCTCCCAACATTAAATACGTAAATGTGCGATAAACTTGAAATTGGGTCGTCAATAACGATAATTTTCTTTTTGCCTGTTTCTGTTGCTTCTTTCTTACCTCTGCATAATTCAAGAAAATAGAGAAAGCTGATAATCATTTTTTCTCCCTCACTCAAAGAGCGAAAAATCCTTTCTTCATTTTCTCCTCGTACTATCTTGTAAAAATTTTCAGAATATTTTTTGATTTCAAAATCTGTAATTCCCAAATCAATCAAACCGTTGTTTATATTCGTAATCGCTTCTTCAACATTTACCGTTTGTTTTCGCTGTTCCGAAATAATTGCGTTTTGCCCCAAAATTTTTGTAGAGTAATCATTAATAGAAGCACTTAATGTATCTGTTTTACTTTTCGATGTTACTTTGTCGGCATTAATAGAACTGATGGTTTGGTGATAATCCCAACGCATTATTTCCCAAAAAGTCTTTTTGATGTTTGATTTTACAGTCGCTTTTTGGTCTATATTTTTGTTGTGTTCCGCAACAAGCAAATTGATTTTTTGAATAACCTCGTTTAATTCTTCAAGTGCTTTTGTAGAACTTTTGAGCGTTACAGAAACGCTTAGTGTTTTTATTTTATCTTCAATCAGTTTTTTATTATCCTCAACTACTTTAGCAAAAACGTTGTATTTAATCTCAAAATCTTTCTTGTGTGTTTCAAATTTTGGATTTGCTTCAAATGTAGCTTTATTTGGAATTAATTGAATTGCTTGTGAATATTCTTCTAAAAATGCTTTTAGAGAATTTATGTCTGCTTCGTAAGAAACATCAAAATAGTTTTTGATGCTTTCTATCAATTCATTTGAGATAGTTTTTTCCTGACAAAACGGACAAGTAGAATTTTCCTGTGTTTGTTCTTCGGGTAAATATTGTAAGCCTGCTTTAACCCAATCAGAATTGCCAAGTTGTTTAATTAGTTGTGAAACTGTGCTGTTATCATTCCCTACAATTTGTTTGTTAAATAATGTTTCTGCTTCTATGCTTTGCGAAACAAAAGTAATTTGCGATAACGTAGAATACTTTTGAGCATTGTCACCTGAAATTGATTGTAAATCGGTTTTTAAGTCTTCAATACATTTTGTTGGTTTGGCAGTTGGCTTTGCTAATCCAACAATTTGATTAAATAGATTGTCTTTTGAACCTTTATAACCGTCTAAACAAAATTCAAGAACCCTGTCGCCACCGCTATAATCTGTTTTTATTTTCCAAACCGTATTTTTAGCGGTTTCCTGCTTTTGATTTATGGACGACGTTTCCCTTTCAAGTTCTGTGCTTTTAATTGTTTTCTCGTCTTCAAGTTTTTCAATTTCTTTTAAAGCATTAGCAATCTTTGTTTCTGCTTCTTTGTTTTCTTTTGAAAGCGTGAAAATTCCTTTCAAATTTTCTGCTTCAAAAAAGTTTTCTTGAATGAAAGTTTGATTGTAAACAAGTATTTCGTGATTGTCGTCCAATCCTTCAACCGAACAATTTTTAAATCTGTCGTCTGCTCGTTGATGTAAATAATTTGATAATGTACTTTTTCCTGTACCATTTAAACCATATATAAGGTTTATCTTTTTATCAGTTTCCAAAGCAGTTTGGCTTCTATAACTTGCTACATTATTTAGATTTATTTTGGTTATCATTTTTAATAGGTGTATTTTTTCTAAATCAGCTCTTTCAAATCATTATTCTCAATAGCTATGATTACCTCTTTATTCCTACCTTTTGTTCTGGACTCAATATCATCCAAATAGCTTTCGCCGAGATGCTGTTTTAGATATGTGATTTCTTCTAAGAAGTAGCGAATAGACTTTTTATCATCGGATAATTCCTGAGCACCAATACGTCTTATACTTTTAGTGGAAAGCGTGTGATAATGACGTAAATCCTTAATCAACATTTGTATGAAGTTCAGATTTTCAAAATTCAAATCTTTTAAAATTCTAAGAGATTTCTTGAGGTTTGCCTCTGCTTTTTGTTCCAGAGATATCTCGCTTCTACCCATTTTATATTTTGGTTTGAATTCTTTTACCTCCTCGTACAAGCTCCAGAAAACAGATGAAAGCTTTAAAGTCGTTTCATCAATTGCACAAGCTATTTTTTGTAGAAGATCTTCAAAATCAATTTCTCTAATTGCTCTGTTTTCTTCTTTTCCTACAGTCTGAGCAAACAAACTCAATCCTTTACGTCGTAGTACATTTAATTCGTATTCAGAATGTTTTTTAGCAGTTTTCACGCGAGGTGGAAGCTGACTAATTTTATCGATGATCTCAGAGTGTTTCTTTTGTAGATCTGCGTATAGATTTCTGATTTTGGTAATTGTATTTACTTCTCCTTCTTCTTGCGGATTAATGTTGATTTTTGACCCCAAAGCAGCAGCTGTAGGTTCTTCATCTTCATCAAAGATCTTAGCATCTTCTCCCAAAGCATTATGAATCAGGAACATTTTTTGCTGTGCAATTTCCCTTGATTTTACAATATCAGCCCCCTTTAGTGAAGGAAAGAAATTCAGAATAAATAATTCATCATACACTTTAGAACCAATACGATTAATACGACCTACACGCTGAATAACACGTGTGGGATTCCAGGGAATATCATAATTGATAATAGCACCAGCCCTGTTCAAATTAAATCCTTCAGACAGCTTATCCGAGGTTAGCAATATTTTAAAATGATTCGTTTTTGAACTTTTATACTGTGCATTGAAATCGCTGTTTAGATTTTTGGCTAATTCTTTTGATACTTTACCATCACATATCAAAACATCATTTCCAAATTCTTTTCTAAATCGTTTTTCGAGATGATGAATGGTATCTACATATTCTGAGAATAGGATAATCTTTCTGTCCGGTTCGTTTACTAAAAGATTTTTTATTTTTTTGATAATTTCTTCCTGTTTAGGATCTTTCTCGACTAACTTCAAGTCTTTTAATCGTTTTTGAATAGTCTCAAACAATTGAATATCCGAATCTATATCATCTAAAAATTCCTGTCTTCTTTGGAAGATGTCAATGTCATAAACTTCATTGTTTTTCGGAGTTTTTCGTTTGAGATCGCCAGTAGCATATTTCCCTAAATTGGCTTCTATATCTTC
>JBQGDD010000140.1:0-3480 GCA_052038845.1 Dyadobacter sp.
CTGCAATGACCTCGGTGACCAAGTTGGATAATTTGGAATACAGTTCCATATCCCCACGGATCAACTTAGCCTGTGGGCAGAGATTGAGCGCCATTTTGATCGGCATGGCCGAGCGCACACCAAAATACCGCGCTTCATACGAGCATGAAGCCACCACCCCACGGTCCCCACCGCCGATAATCAGCGGTATCCCTTTCAACTCCGAATGCATAAGCCGCTCACACGATACAAAGAACGTATCCAGATCCATATGCACAATTGCCCTCTCCATACTACTAAATATTTTAGTTCAAAATTAGGATGGATAATAGCATTATTCCATATCTTTGTTGCTATAAATTGTAGCAATGTCAATTCTCTCAGAAAATATGCGGTATTTGAGGGCGCAGCGTAGTCTCTCCCAGCAGAAGGTCGCCGATGCGCTGATCATTACCCGTGGCCGCTATGCCAAGTATGAAGATGGGGCTTCCGACCCGCCACTGGAAATACTACAGCGGATTGCCCATTATTTCCAGGTCAGTATCGACCTGCTGATCTCAGTCGACCTGCGCAAGGTACCAATGGAGGACCTGATCAAATTGGAAGGCAACCGCATCCTGCTTCCCATAAAGATAAACCCCGCCGGTGATTCCTTTATTGAAATCATACCGCATAAAGCTAAAGCAGGTTATTTGAGTGGGTATAGTGATCCGGAGTTTATCGAGAACCTGCAGCACATCAGCCTGCCGTTTCTTCGTAATGGTAATTTCAGGGCATTTCCGGTGGAGGGCGATTCCATGCCCCCCCACAACGACGGCTCATTTATAATTGGGCGGTACATAGAAAAACTTGCGGATATAAAAGATGGTAAAACTTATGTGCTGCTGACCCGCAGTGAAGGCATCGTGTACAAACGGCTTTACAAAAATGGCAAGACCGGATTTATGCTCCACTCTGATAATACAGCTTATTCGCCTTATCCGGTCAAAGCCTCCGATATTTTGGAGGTGTGGGAGTTTGCCTGTAGCCTGGCTACCCTTGAAGCAGAACCTGATACGATGGACATGGAAAATCTAAAAGATATACTCAAAGGGTTGCAGCGGGATATTAAGACGATAAAAAATCAGAGAACTCGTTAAGTTGCAAAAGTTAAATGCTTGGTAATAGATAATATTGTAGATTAAATATTGACGCCAGGTCAAGATGTTCTCATAATCCTGATCACAAAATAGGTTATTGCCAACTATCTTATGGTACCATTTTTGAAACTTGCTACCAATACTTCATTAAAGGGTTTTCCATATACTGGGTCTAATCGCTAAAAGTTCGGCACTAATGTTTGCCCATTTCCCATACCAAGACAACAAAATACAGATGTTCAACAGACTATACTCTCACCAACTCTATATTCTTACTGCTTTTATTTATATGGCGGTAAGTCATCATGTAAATGCCCAAGAAGATGTATCAAAAACAGGTTGGCTTACATTAGAAAATGAACATACTATTAGTGACCTTTGGTCTATTAAGAGCGATCTCCATATCAGGTCAACCGATAATTTCAAGGATCTGGGTAATCTTCTAGTGAGAAATTGGGTGAATTACTCACTGTCAGATGAGTCGTCAATAGGGCTGGGATATACGTATTTGGGAACATGGGACGGTGATATAGCATTTCCTGACACCTACTATGCTGAAAACCGTCCATTCCAACAGTTCCAATATGACACTAAATTATCCCGTCTCTCAAAAATCAGCCAACGGATTAGGCTGGAACAGCGATTCTTTACAACGGAATTACTACCTCCATTCTCACTTCGTTCCCGATATTCTGCGGGCTGGAAAAAACATTTTTCTTCTACACCTCTGGGCTTAAGCTATATATACATCGAAAATGAACTATTCTTCAACTTGCTTGGTCAAAAACTCTCCGGAGGTAAATTATTTGAGCAAAACAGGCTATATAGCGGATTAGGATTTGACCTACCCAACGACTGTTTATTAGAACTGGGAGCGTACTATGAAATTCAAAATGATTTATTTGAGCAAACTAACCGAACATTAATATTCCAGTTGAGGCTGATAACGAAGATTTGACAAACAACGCGCTATCCCATTACTAGATTTTACTAAGAATACGCTGGGTAAGATCATGAGGCTGACCTTGGAAATATTTGTCCAGCACTGCATCGAAAATAGGTTTCGAAATGCCTATATGGGAAAACAGTGTCATGCTGGCCTGCAGTTTTACTGCATTTGCTTCTCCAAAAATTTGATTGGCTGATTTACCAGAAATGCTTAGTATTTCGCATGATATTTCAATCAGTCTTGTCCCCAAGACTGGATGCTCTAAATAGTCATTCGCTTCATTAAGACTCCATATCTGATAATGTTTGGCAACCTTATTTAAGCTTACACCACGTAGTTGCGGCAACATAAAGTAGATCATATTAGAAAAGAAATCTTCATGACGTTTTAAATGCTCCAAGGCGAATTCATAATTGTCTTTTTGTGCAAGTAAAAAACGTTGTAATTCACTTCTGTCTGAAGTATAAATTTTCATTTAGTAGATGTTCTCATTACAACAAAGATATAGAATAGGTCGATGCAATGATCAAATTAAATGCATTGATTTTAGGGAAAACTCTAGCTGTTTTATTAAATAAATATTTATGATTAAGATTTATACAAACGATTTAAAATCTAAATTTTTAACTTAAAATTAACTAAAAATATTAGTTTTAACATTTGTTTCTATTGTATGTTTGTCCTCAGGAAGAAGAAGTTATATAAGGAGTACATGAGCACGTCTACGTATCTTTAGGTGTGAGTTCGAATCTCACCTTCTTCTTCCTTTCTTTACCAACCTACCTAAATATATGGACAGACGAAAATTCATAAGTAGTTCTGCACTTGCCTATATATGCCTCCATATCTCCAACAGCGCAATAGGACAGGTAATTACTCACGCTACAGGTTTACCAATTACTGAAACAATAGCAGAAAAATTAAAACGGGCTGCCGATATTAGAAGGGCAGCACTTTCCGACGATTCAAATGATTCTCAAGCCCAAAGTTTCCAGGCTTTTAACGCCCCTACATCAGAGATATCTACCGACCTGAATGATGCACTGGCAATCTACCAAGAGATCTTAGGGATTGATAATTTAGAGTTTAGGGCGTATGACGGTATACGTAAGATCTTACTGAACGAAAAATACAATGAACTTGAAGTCCTGAACCTGTTTACAGAAGCACTTAATCTATACCCAGCCAATCCAACTTTGAAAGAAAGGGTAGCAAAAGAATATATGCGACTTGCCCTGGGTAATAAGAAATACACAAATCAGATCAGCCCTAATGATGATTTGCTTGAAACAGCTATTGACCTGTTTGGCGAAGCAAAAGATGCGGATCCGGAAAATGAGCAGTTTGAAATACAGCACGAAAAGGCTGAACGTAAAAAAGACCAGGATGCAACTAATATGGATGCGCGTACTA
>JBQGDD010000141.1:0-6467 GCA_052038845.1 Dyadobacter sp.
ATTACAAAATATATTGTAATTTGGGTTTGTGAAATATCGAAAATAAGAATTATGAGATTATCAGTTGAGCGAAAACCTGTTAGGGTATACCCTGATACCAAGCGTGTAATAGCACGATTTTTTTTTAATGGAGAAGAACGTGCCGTTGAACTCATAAAAAAAATACTGGAAATGGACAGGGATGAAGTTTTCGGTATTGTATCTCCGCTGTTACAGGATTTTTCTAAAAGGCATAGGAATATTACAAAAAAACTGCTTAAACATTGTGAAAGGGTAAAAAGGGACATTATTGCTGCCGGAGGTGATTATGATTCGCTC
Source organism: Dyadobacter sp. (assembly GCA_052038845.1). Lineage (GTDB taxonomy): Bacteria > Bacteroidota > Bacteroidia > Flavobacteriales > Flavobacteriaceae > Flavobacterium. The sequence continues at coordinate 319 of JBQGDD010000141.1, forward strand.
GATGAATACTGCAAACTGCTCATAGGCTCATATTTTACACACGAATATTCTATAGAGTCAGCAGCATTCTTTAACCCGTCTATAGTACCCGACCCTGACCAGACTAACCTTGAAGAAGGGCAGTTAAGGGTAATTATCAGTTTCAGGGCTGTAGGAGAGGGGCACGTATCATCCGTTGTTTTCAGGAGAGCAATTATTAATAAAAATAATGACATAACTGTAAACCCGGCGGGTAACTATATTGACGAAGCTGAGAAAATACACAGTATAACCTATCATAAGCGCTTATTTTTAAAGAAAGCTAATGAAGAGGACATCAATAATGAATTTTTACAAAAAGTTGATGAAAAGCTCGGCGACCATTTTAGCTATGAGCAGCTTAAAGGTCTTATTATTGAAATTAAAAAAGATACCACTAACGAAAGGCATATAAAGCAATACAATTCAATACTTTCACTGTCTGATAGTTACAGGCGTATAGCTTTTTCTAAAGATACTGATATAAGTGACAGAGTAATATTCCCAATTTCAGATTTTGAATCTAAAGGTATTGAAGATGCCCGCTTTGTTAAGTTTACCGATGACAATGGCAGGGTAATTTATTATGCTACCTACACCGCCTATGATGGTGTACACATTATGCCAAAACTTTTAAAAACCACCGATTTTTATGAGTTTAAAACAAGCCCACTGCATGGTGATGGGGCACGCAATAAAAACCTGGCACTGTTTCCAAGAAAAATTAATGGCAAGTATGCCATGCTTTCCCGTATAGATGGCTGGAACAACTACCTTATGTATTCTGATAATATTAATGAATGGGATAATCCGGTAAAAATACAGTCGCCCAAATTTTCGTGGGATTTAATACAGATAGGTAATTGCGGTTCGCCCATAGAAACAGAAGATGGATGGCTGGTAATTACGCATGCGGTAGGCCCTATGAGGCGTTACAGCATTGGTGCGTCACTACTCGACTTAAACGATCCATCTATAGAAATAGGCAGGCTTAAAGATCCGCTAATTATACCTAACCCGGAGGAAAGAGAAGGCTATGTGCCTAATGTAGTTTACTCTTGCGGCTCAATTATCCATAATGAGGAACTCATTATACCTTACGGGTTATCTGACCATAGCTCTGGATTTGTGACTGTTAATCTGAAAACATTAATGGACAGGCTTAAAGCAGGCGGTTAATTATCAACTAATTTTTTTAAGAATATCTTTTGCTGCGGCTTTATAGCCCGCACTGTGCTGTGCAAAATCCTGTTGCAAAATTTGCTGTAGTTCAGGGTATATCCAGTCCTGATTTTTGCCCAACATGTATAAGGCGCGCATAGCATATGCTTTGGCAGCTACCTTACCATTTGGGTCTATAAGCCAGTCAAAACAGGCTTCCGTTATTTGCTGTATTTGCTTAGGTAATATAAAAGCTTTTTTATGATGCTTTTCAACTGCAAACAGGCATATTTTAGAAATTGACCTTATTGCTCCGTCCTGCTTATAAGAGGATAAAGCATTGCATAAAGTAGCAATGTCTTTTTCTATCCAATCTTTTTTTGCTTCATACACAAGCTCTAAAGTCCAGCAGGCTTTATAATGGTTTTTATCTGCAACATCAAAAGCAAGTCCTGTAAGCTCCTGTAGCAGGCTTTTATCTTTTAAAACCATACCCGAAAGTTCATCCCTAACAGGGCGGTGGGCAGTACTGTTAACTATGCGGTTGTAAAATGCAGTTTTCAATTTATAGTTTAAAAAATAAATGTACACAAAGTAACAATAAAAAATGGGGCTGTTAAGCCCCGTTTTTAAATAAAGTGTGTTGTTTATAGTTTAGTTTTTGATGAACATTTTCGTTACCTGATTTTGGTTTGATGTAGCTTTAATAATATATGTCCCCTGTGCAAAGCCAGAAACATCTATAGAAGTATCAGTTCCTGTAAATTTTCCTGTAGCAATGGTTTTACCTGTAATATCTGCAATTGTGTAATCCTGAAAAACAGAGTTTTGTGGGGTGCTTATATTAAGTACATTTTGAGCAGGTACAGGATACAGAGCAAAATTATTTTCAGTGCCAAAATCTGGTGTGCTTAAAGTACAGTCGGGATTCATTACCGCTACGGTAGCCTGCCCTGCATTAGTATTGGTAATATTTGGGCATACTTCTGGAGCTGCAACTACATAATAGCTTCCTGGCTCAGTAATTACATATACACTCTCGTTTGCACCTTCAATAGGCTCTTCATCTTTATACCATTGAATGTTTGTATCATAAGGAGCGTTAAGGGTAAGTGTGATAGTTGATTCTTCACAAATCAGGTAGCTTTCAGTTTCCGGATCGCCAATAACATCTTCACTTGGTTCAATAACTACAATTAGTCCAGCCCATGCGTGGCTGTCAACCTGTAATATGTTAGACTCATACGTTTCGCCATCAAGTGTTACAACTACTTTTAGCAATGCCTGGTCATAAGTAAACCAGTCATAAGTAAAAGAGGCTTCGGTTGCTCCTTCAATGGGTTCAAACTCATCTTCTTCTAAAAACCAGTATTTAAAATACCACTGGTAAGAGTCGTACTCAACCCCATTAGTAATTTCTGCTGTGCCGTCATCATAAGGGCAAAGCATCAGGTCGCCCTCAATAATGGGTTCTTGGGCATAAATAATTCCGCTAAACACTGTAAATAGTGCAATAAATAAAATTCTTTTCATAACAATTAATTTAAATTTTTCTTGTTACAAATTTAATTAATTACTGTATTGGAACTAAATGTGGATGTCTTTAAAATATAGTGCTTATATGGTTTTTTTGTGATTTTTCAGTCGAATAATAATAACTGATTAAAATAAATAACTAAGCGATATATTGCCATAATAATTGATGGGCAAACCCGGATAATAATATCGGGGGGCAGTGTTGCCAAACCCGGTAGCGTTTACCAACACCATAGACGCATATTTCGTGTCGGTTACATTATTTATACCTGCCGAAATATGAGAGGTAAGCCCCTTAAATAGCCTGAATCTGTGTCCTGCTTTAAGGTTTAGCAGGCTGTATGCATCAGAATATAAGCTGTTGGCATCATTTAATGGAATCTGATCAACAAAATAAAAATCAGATGAAAAATACAGTCCGAAATTGCTTTGCAGTGTAATACCCGCATTAACCTTGTTGGCAGGTACACCTGTAAGGTTATTGCCGGAGTAATCAATATCATTATTTAAAAACTCCCTGAATTCATATTTTCCAATAGAAGCCGCCAAGTAGGGCTGCAGCCTGACAACTCTTGACAGTTGCCAGTTATAATTAACAGCTGCTTCGATACCCTGATGTAAAGTTTCTCCGGCGTTAATGCCTACATACTGATCTTCGCCAACTCTCTGTGCTACCAGCAAATCATCAATCAGCATAGTATACAAGGCAAACTCAACATAAAGTTTTTTATTTAAAAAATAAAGTTTTCCACCCACTTCATAATTGTATCCGTTTTCAGGCTGTATGTCTGTATTAACAGTTCCTTCAGCAGTTAGTGTTTCTTCTATGCTTGGCAGCGAAAAACCCCTGCTGGCTGAAAAGTAAAAAGTCTGTACAAATGATGGTTTGTATAATATAGAAGCCTGTGGCGCCCATATACCATCGTAACTGTAATCTTCTGAATTATTATCAGGAAATATGTTATCGAGCCTAAACTGTGTCTTATTGTAATTAAGCCCTGCCTGAAACTCAAACCTGCGGGATAGCTGTAGCCTTAGTTGGGCAAAAGCATTAATAAAGTCCCTTTGCTGTTCTGTAGCTGTTAAGCGTTCTCCCTGCAAACTTCCCTGCCCATTATTATCCAGGTACAAATTTTCAAATGTACCGCCTTCAAACCCATCATTAAAATACTCTATACCTGCTATGGCTTCGGCTTTTTTGCCTGCAACTTCAAAGTGTGCGTTAAACTGTGTCCTCCCGCCAAAAGCTATAGTATTTTGGGTTAATATATCAAAAGGGCGTGGCTCATAGTTTTCTTTTACATTTACAAAAACCGAAGTTGAGTTTTCTAACCATGTTGCAGGCATCCAGTCATAAGCAAGCCCTGCAAGATAAGAATTATACTGTTCATAGCCCTGTGCGGCATCCCAGTTCGCTGCTGCTGCTCTTGGGTTATTGTCAAAGGTTTCTTTATAAATAGAGCTTGGTATAAAAGCTTTTAAATAAGTGTAGTTACCAAAATAAGAAAGGCTGCTATTTTCTTTTTTAAAAAGTTCCCCTGCCAGTGTAACCCCCTCACGGTTATAGGCACTATTATCGCGGTAGCCATCGGTTTCCAGTTTATGGTAGCTGATATTAAGGCTTCCTGAAGAAGTGTTTAACCCATAATTAATGGTGTTTTTAAGCAACCCGAACGACCCTACTGTGGTACTTACGGCTGCCCGGCTGCCGGGTGTTGCCGCATACTTAGGCGATATTAAAATAGCACCGCCCAAGCCAGCGCCATACAGGCTTGATAAAGGACCCTTTATAACCTCAACCTGGTCAATAATTTCAAGGTCTATATCTTCAATCGTGGTTTCACTGTCACCCGATGTAAGGGGGATGCTGCCGTAAAAAGCCCTTATTTTGTTAGTGCCGTAAGGAGTGCGTGCACCAATGCCCCGTATGGTTATCCTGTTGGTATTAATACTTCCCGACTGCATAAAAATTCCCGGAAGCGTGTTGAGCAGTGGAGAAATATCCGCATGATTATTTCGCTGTAAATCTGATGAAGATAATATACTTATAGCCGCAGGAGCGTTAAGCAGGCTGTCATTTATATGGAAGTTGCTTATAATTACTTCTTTTAAGTTATTTGAAGGGGGTATACTGTCATTTAGGCTTTGTGCAGTTATATTCCCGAAAAATAAAATGAAAACAAGGCTAAGTAATTTTTTTATGTATGACATATTTGCTGAAAATAAAAACCCTGCGATAAGCGCAGGATTCTTGTAAATAATTGGTTGATGGTGTTTCTTTATTTGTTTGCGGTTATTCTCCACACAACGTTTCCGCTGTCGTCAGTAACCAATAATGAGCCGTCGTTCAGCACATCTACATCTACAGGGCGTCCATAAACCTGCGCTTTGCTTTCATCGGCTATAAAGCCTGATAAAAAGTCTTCAGGCTTTCCTGAGGGTTTTCCATTTTCGAATGGTACAAATAATACTTTATATCCGCTTAATATAGACCTGTTCCATGAGCCATGCTGACTTACAAAAGCACCGTTTTTATATTTGGCAGGAAAAGCATCTTTATCATAAAAAGCGATTCCTAAAGATGCTGTATGGTCTCCTACAGGCACATCGGGTATTATTGCTTTTTCAACTAAGTCAGGTCTTTCACCTTTCATTCTTGGGTCTTCAATCTGCCCAAAGTAGGAGAAAGGCCATCCGTAAAAGCCTCCCTGTTTTACACTGGTAATATAATCTGGAACAAGGTGGTCGCCAAGTTTGTCGCGTTCGTTAACGGCTGTCCAAAGCTCATTGTTTGCAGGGTTCCAGTCCATCCCAACAGGATTTCTCAAACCATCAGCATAAATTTTTTCCCCACTTCCGTCAGGATTTACTTCAAGAATACAGGCACGTCTTTTTTCCTCATCCATGCCATGTTCCGCATTATTACTTGCAGAGCCAACAGATATGTAAATTTTACTGCCATCGGCATTGGCAAGAAGGTTTCTTGTCCAGTGGTTATTGTAACCGCCTGCGGGTAAGTCAACTATTTTTTCACCCTTGCCTTCCAGTTTAAGTGCGCTTGGGTTATATGGGTATTTATAAAGTCCGTCAGTATTAGCTACATAAAAATTATTTTTAACTACTAATACACCGTATGGCTGGTTCAGTTTTTCCAGGTAAATATTTCGGGTTTCATAAGTGCCGTCTTTATCTTTATCACGAAAAACGGTAATCCTATCAGCGCTTGCATGCGTGCCCGATTCTACTATAAAAATATCCCCGTTAGGAGCCTGATATATATTCCTTGGGTTGTCAAGGTCTTCCGCAAACTTTGATATAGTAAACCCTTGGGGTACTTTAGGTAATTCTCCTTCGGGCCAGTCTTTCATGCCACTGCGTTTGGTAACCGATTCAGACGAATATGGAGGCGGCAGTGTAATATCGCCAATAGCTGT
>JBQGDD010000142.1:0-1679 GCA_052038845.1 Dyadobacter sp.
TTTTTTTCAAGATTTACAGAATACACAGTGCCATCGTTCTTTCTTAATGTCAGTTCAACAATTTTAAAACTGTCAGAGTTAACAATAGCATTAATTGCATCCATTGAGGAGCACGTTACGGTGTACTCCATATCATTTGCCGCTAATTTTATTATCCTGTCACCTTTATCAATACGCTGCGTTTTATAAGCAGGCCCGCCAGGTATTATTTCCTCTACAATTATTTCCTGTTTATCGTTTTTAGAGACATAAAGCCCAAGGGAATAATTATCGGTAGCTATGGACGAAACAAAAGAAGCTCTTTGATTGTAATTAAAGTAGGTTGAGTGAGGATCAAAATAAGAACAAAAAACAGAGAAGAAGTTGTTATAAACACTATTTTCGAAACCTTCTGAAGGTTCAAGCAGCAAATCCAGCCTGCAAAGTAAAGACTCGGTGGCGTTTTGCCCGGAAGTTTTAGCAATTTCAGGCAGCAATGCCTTAAGGGAATCCTTGTTTTTACTTAGTTGTGCAACATCTTCCAATGTTTCATATATAATTTTTTTTCTCAAAAGCCTCTTTATGCTTTCAGCTTTCTTCTGGTAGGGGTAAGCCTTTTTTGAGTAGTGTATTGTATCTTCGGTAGTATAAGGAATATCAAGCTGCGAAAGCTCGTTTATATACTCTTTTTGCCTGTTAAGTGCTTTTTTATAAATAGTTATAAAATCGGTAAAAAAAGCACAGTCACGATTTTTTAAATAATCGTCAATTTTATATTTATGCTTTGCAAGAGAATCATATTCTTCCTGTAAAAAAAGGGTTCTTTTATCGTCAAGGTTTTCTATAACGGTATTAAACACATAAACCGACAGGCTGTCGTCTATCGGTTTAGGTTTAATATGCCTTGTTTGCAGTACTTTGTTTATTTTAAAAAATATATCGCACGCTTTATCGTTATTTTGTGCCAGCATAAAAAGCGGCATCAGTAAAGCCGATGCGATTATTTTTTTCATACTATCATTTTTTGTAAAACGGCAGCTTAACAACTTTGGCAGCTACATCGTTTTTACGTATCCTAATAAATATTTCGCTTTCTTCAGCAGTATAGTTAACAGGTACATAGCCCAAACCAATGCCTTTGCCTAATGAAGGCGACATGGTGCCAGATGTTACAATACCAATTACATTACCGTCTTTGTCAACAATTTCATAATCATGCCTTGGTATGCCTCTTTCAATAAATTCAAAGCCTACCAGTTTACGTTTTACGCCTTCTTCTTTTTGCTGTTTAAGCGCATCTGAATTTACAAAATCTTTTGTAAACTTGGTAATCCATCCTAACCCTGCTTCCAGCGGAGAGGTAGTATCGTTTATATCATTTCCGTAAAGGCAAAAGCCCATTTCCAGCCTTAAAGTATCGCGTGCGGCAAGCCCTATAGGTTTAATGCCATAGTCAGCTCCTGCTTCAAATACTTTATTCCATATCTGTTCAATTTCAGAATTTTTAGCGTAAATCTCAAATCCGCCACTACCTGTGTAGCCCGTTGCAGAAATAATAACATGCTCAACCCCTGCAAAGTCAGCTACTTCAAAATGGTAGTATTTTATAGCGGCTAAATCAATAGAAGTAAGGCTTTGCATAGCTTCCATTGCCATAGGGCCCTGTATGGCAAGCAGTGAATAATCGTCTGATATATTGC
>JBQGDD010000143.1:0-2997 GCA_052038845.1 Dyadobacter sp.
AATTATCAGTCTAGTTTTTTGTATGACAAAAATAACTACCTTTGGTGCTAATAATTTTTATAATGTCAAGACCAAAAACTGAAAAACCCCGCTCTTCAGTAGCAAATATACGTTTCACTGACGAGGAATACGAACAAATAAAAGCTTCAGCAAAAATAAATGGTTATAGTTCTATTAGTGAATATATCCGTTTTTTGCATGAAAAGTTTACTAATAAAGAAGAAGAGGGTGTCGAACAAATAGATAATTATAAAGACGACTTTCCTTCAAGTGCAATTAGATCTTATTACAAAGCGACTAATGGTGAAGTTTATTGGGGAGATAGTCGGTCTTGGTTATTCAATATTTCTGAGCCTAATTCTGTTGACTTGATAATGACTAGCCCGCCTTTCGGCTTGGTAAGAAAGAAATCTTACGGAAATGAAGATGCAGATCTTTACTGCGACTGGTTTAGGCCATTTGCTGAAGGTTTTAAAAGGGTTTTAAAAGAGGATGGAAGTTTAGTGATAGATATTGGAGGTGCATGGATTCCTGGGCAGCCAACAAGAAGTTTATATCATTTTAAATTGTTAATAATGCTTGTTGAAGAGTATGGTTTTCATTTATGTCAAGAACATTATTGGTGGAATCCATCAAAATTACCTTCCCCAGCCGAGTGGGTCAATGTTAGACGAGTTAGAGTCAAGGATGCTGTTAATACTATATGGTGGCTTTCAAAGACACCGTATCCAAAAGCTAATAATAAACGGGTTTTACATCCTTATAGTAATGCGATGCAATCACTGCTTAAGAATGGTTATAAAGCAAAACTTAGGCCGTCAGGTCATGATATATCTGACAAATTTAGTATCGATAATGGAGGTTCAGTTCCACCAAATTTACTAGCTATTGCAAATACTGAATCAAATGGAAGTTATCAAGATTATTGCCGAACGAATAATATAAATATACATCCTGCGCGTTTCCCATCACAGTTGCCGGAATATTTCATACGTTTTTTGACTAATCCAGGAGATTTGGTCATGGATCCTTTTGGAGGCTCTTGTGTAACTGGTGCTGTATCTGAGCAACTTGAAAGAAAATGGGTATGTTGCGAATTATCTGAAGAATATCTTCAAGGTGCCTTAGCCCGTTTTCAACCAGATATAAAGCCTGTAGAACGAAAAATTACTACTTATGAAATTGCTGCGCCTTGTTCTCTACCTAATGTAGATAATATACCGTTAGTCGAAAATGGAGGGAAAAGTCGTGTCAAAAACCCTACTTCAAATCTGTCAACCAAGTAGATTGTATCCATGTTACTAGTTGGTTTTTCACTATATCATCGAAAGAAAAAAAGAAAGGCGATGGTATAGTGAAATCCTTTTTGATGAGTCCTCCAACATTCATCGCAATTGCAGAACGATTGAGTATTAAATCCTGCTGGCCTTCATAACCCCGACTGTACCGCACTATTTGATTTACTGCTTCTCTAAAACGAGCGACAGGATTATCACCTGCATGATATTTGACCTCAACAATACTAACTAAAACTTGATATTCTTCATCAATAACTAATAGGTCTGGTCTATCTGTTGATGAATTTAAGCCATAAGATTTTAAAATGTTGGCACTTATTGCTTCAGAAGGCTCCAAATGGGGTGATTTGTAAAGGCTTGTATGGGTTTGCCAATATATAGAATATTTTCCGCATTGAGCTATAGGTTTTTTTGGTTCCATACCCAATAGTAGCAAATTCAATGGCTGACCAATAGCACTTGACAAAGCTTCACCAATACCAAGCCCCACTGCTAACTCTAATCTACGCCAATTCTCTAGTGGCCCAAGTAGTGTGTCCTCTAACATAGATGCAATTGCATTTTGGTCGCCACGTTCAATTTCTAAATATAATCTATATGCATCATGTGCCAATCGATATAATTTATTTCTAGAACGCTGTGTGCTAGACAAAGCAGCAGCTACAGGCCTCTGTATACCCTTGTTAGTGAAACTTTGAATTACTTCAATTCTTTTTACTTGATTTAATAGCGATAAAGATTGGTTTAGCCGTTCATTATATGCAGTTCCTAATTCATTTCTTTTAGAAAAACGAAAAGAAATTTGAGTTGCCTGTGACAGTACCCATGCTAATACTTGATTATTCCCACTTAAAAATGTACGTTTAGCTTCATAGTACACTGTTGAGGTTGGCATACCACTTTTAAGTCTTAACAAGATAGTTTCTTTTGCATCCATACGACCTCGAATTATAGAATCGCTAATCTGCCGCTCTGAAACTAATAAGGTTTGAGTTTCATGCCGGTTTTCGAGTAAATAAGCCGCTAAATTTCTAACAGGCGCACTAAATGACCAATGGAAGTGTAATAATTCCATATCCCTTAAGGTATCAAGCCTGGGTCTACTTGATGTTATGTTATTCAGCCCTTTGAGATGTCGTAATAGTATGGCTGCCGAAAAATCATTAATAACATCATCCTCTATCATATTGCTAAATTCAATATTCGTTGATGTAGCCTTATGTAGGCATCATCATCTAGTTCTAAGTAGACAGATATATCTTTGGCAAGGTTCTCTGCATCATGGCGAATTATACCATCTAGTAATGGCAGAACAAACATGTCAAACGCATCTAATAAAAATTCTTTCATGCTTTCCGAAGCCTTTATAAATAAATTTGCGGATGAATCCATAGTGAAAACGCCTTTTACCATATCAACAAATGGTGCAGCACCTAAAACACGCACTTGATTAACAAGTTCCCACATTTTTGCAATTGGTAGCTCATCTTCTAAATTATCTTGGCCATGCGATTGCCGTAAATATTGTCTTAAAAATGCCTCTTTATCTTTAGGTGCATCAACATAAATCCATCCAAAACGACGTGATAATGCATAACTCATCTGATATAAAGATGCTTTATCAATTGAATTGATTGTAGATATTATACGCCATTTTTTTCCCGGAGCAAATTCATTATCTTCTTTGGACGATTTAAAA
>JBQGDD010000144.1:0-5872 GCA_052038845.1 Dyadobacter sp.
GTCTTGTGTAAGTTGCTTAATGCCTAAAGACATTTTACGGTCTTCTCTGTCAAGAGTCAAAATTACCGCTTCAACCTCATCACCTACTTTTACAAAGTCCTGAGCACTTCTTAAGTGAGTTGACCAAGACATTTCAGAAACGTGTATTAAACCTTCAACACCTTCAGCAACCTCTATAAATGCACCGTAGTCAGCAATAACAACTACTTTACCTTTAACTTTATCACCTACTTTAAGTTCAGCATCAAGTGCATCCCATGGGTGGGCGTTAAGCTGCTTAAGACCAAGCTGAATTCTTGTTTTCTCATCATCAAAATCAAGAATAACAACATTTAATTTCTGGTCAAGCTCAAGTACTTCACTTGGGTGGTTAATACGGCTCCATGAAAGGTCAGTAATGTGGATAAGACCATCAACACCTCCAAGGTCAATAAATACACCATAAGAAGTAATATTTTTAACAACACCTTCAAGTACCTGTCCTTTTTCAAGCTGACCGATAATTTCTTTTTTCTGTACTTCGATATCAGCCTCAATAAGAGCTTTATGAGATACAACTACGTTTTTGAATTCGTGGTTGATTTTAACAACTTTAAATTCCATAGTTTTATTCACGTACTGGTCGTAATCACGGATAGGCTTAACGTCTATCTGAGATCCAGGTAAGAAAGCCTCAATACCAAATACATCTACAATCATACCGCCTTTAGTTCTGCATTTTACAAAACCGTTAACGATTTCTCCTGTTTCATTAGCATTGATAACCCTGTCCCAAGCCTTAATTGTACGTGCTTTTTTGTGAGATAGTACAAGCTGACCTGATTTATCTTCACGGATGTCAATTAATACTTCTACTTTGTCCCCAACTTTTAGGTTAGGATTGTAACGAAACTCATTTAAAGAGATAACACCTTCAGACTTAGCGTTGATATCTACAATCGCATCCCTGTCAGTAATTCTAACTACAGTACCTTCAACCACCTCATCACTGTCAGTGTCAATAAAGGTTTTTTCAACTAAATCTTCAAATTCTTTAAGGTTGTTCTCATCTACCGGATCAATACCTTCTTCGAAATTGTGCCAGTTAAACTCCTCTAAAAACTGCTCGTTTGTTTTTGTTTGTTCAGACATTGCTGATATAAAATTTGTATTCTGCGTCAATTGGCGGGTTATAATGCATACAATAACAACAGAAGTGTTTTACATTTTTATTTAATATCCTTTTGAAACCCGTACTGCCAAAAGGTGTGCAAAAGTACAACTATTTTTTTGATTTGCAAACATATACAGGCATTTATGCTGCTGATTAAACATTCAAATCAAAATGCATAAAAATTTTGTTACATACGTAACTTTTAAATATAAAAAAATTAACATATAATTTATATTAAATATTTTATTTAACTTACGCATCGGGAAAAAACTGAAATTAAGCCGTTAAAAACTTAATTTTTGCTTATGATATATACTCTATATTCAGGATCATTACATCGTGTAAATTTTCTGTTACAGAAAATCTTATGTGTATTCCTGTTCCTTTTTGCTACATCAGCTTTTTCCCAGAATCTAACCCTCACAGTTAATGTAACTAATGAAACATGCCCCGGTAATGGTGCACTGGCATTATCAACACAAAATGCAGCACCTTCGCCACCTGTAAACTACCAGGTATTTTTGCTGCCCAATACAACTAACCCTATCTGGAACAGTACCAACCCTAACATTTCCGGTCTTAATGACGGCAATTATTTAATAATAGCCTCACAAGCTGTAAACGGGACTACGCATACTGCCGAACAACAAGTTACTATACAGGACAATACTAACCCGCTGGATTATGAAATAGAAAGTAATAATGCTATGTGTGGCAGCGATGGCAGTATAGAGGTTACTGTTAACAGTGGCAACCCGGTTACGTATGAAATACTTGCAGGCCCGGTTACAGCACCCCCGCAAACATCTAACACATTTAATAACCTGCCGGCAGGTACCTATAATATAAGGGTAATTGACAATTGCGGAACAGGTATTGTTACTGCACATACCCTTTTATCAAACGGGCCTGTATTACAGCTTAGCCAGGCTTCTTTTCCTGATATACAATTACCCGCATGTGACCTTATTACAGCTTCTAATTTTATATCATCAACTACAGATGTTTATATAGCATATCCCCTTACCGTTAACTATACAGTTTACCCGCCTAATGGCGGTAGCCCGGTTTATTTTTCCAGTGTATATAATGGTGGTGACCCGGAAAATCAGGAATTATCTCAGGTAATACCTTTTTATTATGATACAGACTATTATTATGATATTACGGTTACTGATCCATGTGGTATTGAATATACAGTTAACAATAATCTCGTAAGACAAAAACTTACTGTAAATTCAGGGTTTGATGATGCAGGATGTGGCAGCAAAATGCTAATTGTTTCACCAATCAAATTTGTAGCCCCATACACTATAACATTTACAAATGTCCCTGAGGGCTTTGATCCTGAAGAATTTAATGTATTACATCCGGGACCTTTCTACTCTTTAGAAACAGTGTATGGCGAGGAAGGTATGCCTATACCCTACGGCTTATATGAATATACTATAGAAGATGCCTGTGGCAGAACTGCCTCATCATCTGTTGAGTTAGAAGTTTATGAACCCGAACCGGAAGTCAGCACATCTAATAATGATTGCAATGGCGGATTAGGGAGGGCAGAAATATTATTGCCGGGGTATATTATAGAGACTGCAATTATAACCTCTTCACCGGAAGAATATGAGTTTGCAGACGAGCTTCCGTTTGATGTATCTGATAAAATAAACAATGAAGGCAAAGTAAGGATAAGCGGACTTGCACCGGGTACATATTACTTTACAATAATTGATGAATGCGGGGTGGTATATGAAGATGTTGAGGTTATAATCCCTGAATTTACAGCTGCGGTTGTATCGGCACTCATCAGGCCCGACTGTGAACCGGGTAAAGGTACAGTGCGGATTGCCGGCTACTCTTTTACATCAGTACAAATTACAACTGCACCGCCGGGGTTTCAGGAAACCCTGCCTTATGATGTTTCCTCTAATATTGATGACTGGGGAATTTTAGTAATGGACGGACTTGCGCCCGGCAGTTATGTTTTTACAACAGTAAGCGAATGCGGGGGTACACAGCCTGTAAATGCTAATATATCTGCTTATACAGTTAATCAAAACAATATGAGCCATACACTCCACTGCGGCTCATTTGATTTATCTGTTTCTCATTCCAGCAATGGTGTGGCTAACTTAAAATTCTGGCTGCAAAAAAAGCTAAGCAATGATACATGGGGGCATCCGGAATCAGGTGTAATTTATAATGAAGGAACTGAACCAGATGGCTCCAACTCTTTAAATATTATAAATAACCAAATATATTATGCTTTATTATACACCGGGGAATTTAGGGTGATAAAGGTTTTTGAAGCTTTTGGGCCGGGCAACTCAAATGGTGTAAAAAAATGTATTGAAGTAATTTATGATTTCAGCTTCTTTGATGATCTGCAAATCACGAATATTATAAACCTTACTTGTACGGGAGATGAAGCCGATGTACAGGTAGTTGCCGAGGGTGTTTTACCAATGACATATAGGATTGTTGCTAAAAACGGGCAGCCATTGTTTGTAGATAATGGTCAGGATAATATTTTTGCCGACTTGGAGTCAGCACAATATACTATTGAGGTTGAAGACCCGTGCGGCAATATAGTGCCAATGACATTTAATGTTGCAGAACTCCCTTCCCTGGTTAATGCCGGACAGCCCGATGATATGGAAAAATGTGATGAAGGCGGAGACGGTATTGAATTTTTCAACCTTTCAGAACAGGACAGCGATGTTTTAAACGGGCAGGATCCTGACGAAGTTATACTTACTTACCATGCAACATTACAGGATGCAGAAAGTAATACGAACCCATTGCCTGCTAATTATGAAACAGGCACAACCACAGTATATGCGAGGGTTGAATTGATTGCAAATAGCGACTGTGTTGATATTGTTTCATTTGATATTATTGTGCGGGGCAACGCAGTGATAAACATGAATGATATTTACACATTGTGCGAAGGGGATAATGTAACCATAACTGCCAGTAACGAATATGTTTCCTACGCATGGTCTAACGGTGCTACAACCCCATCTATAACTGTTACTGAAAGTGGTTTTTATACATTGGAAGTAATAGATCAATACGGATGCCCGGGTTCTAAAACTATTGAAGTAATATCATCTTCAAGCCCTGTTATCTATAAAATTGATACGACGGACTGGACTGAAAATAATAATACAATAACAGTAATTTTAGAAGCCAATGAACATATAGAGAATTTTGAATATTCTATAGACGGGATAAATTATCAGGACAGTAACGTATTTACCGGACTCGAAACCGGAGAACATACAATATATGTGAGAGATAAATATGAGTGTGGCGATGATGCAGAAGTTACCTACCTGCTTACATATCCTAAATTTTTTACCCCTAACGGCGATGGTATTAATGAATTCTGGAGGATAGAGTTCTCTATAGCTGAACCAGATATGCTGATATATGTTTATGACCGGTATGGCAAACTAATTACAGGGTTTGGACCCAACAGCCAGGGATGGGACGGTACCCTTAACGGCACAAGGCTGCCTGCTACTGATTACTGGTTTGTAGTGATAAGGCAAAACGGACAGCAGCTTAAAGGGCATTTTTCCTTAATAAGGTAAAATGGAAATTTAATGGCTTATAGTATTGTCAACCACTTTTGGGTCATGCTTATGTTTAAACATAATAGCAAAAGCTATTGCTATAACCAATGCATAAGCAGCAAAAGATAACCATATCTGGTGCCAGTCTTTCATAAAAACCGGATTGTTAAAACTGCCGTTAGCCGCAATTTCAATACCCTGATTCTTTACAAATCCTGTCATGACCGTGTTATTGGGTTCTGTCTGTAAAAAAGATGCAAGTTCGTCACTACTCGTAAATATTTTTGTAAAATACCTGTCAATTATCCATCCGGAAGCTACACTCCCTAAAACAGCCCCAAAGCCATTTGTCATCATCATAAACAGTCCCTGTGCAGATGACCGTATTTTATAATCCGTAGTGGTTTCTACAAATAAAGAACCGGATATATTAAAAAAGTCAAATGCCATACCATATACAACACAGGAAAGTATAATCATCCATAATCCGTTAACAGGGTCGCCATATGCAAAAAGCCCAAACCGCAGCACCCAAGCAAGCATACTTATAAGCATTACCTGCTTAATACCAAACCGCTTTAAAAAGAAAGGGATAGCCAGTATAAAAAGAGTTTCAGAAATTTGGGAAATAGACATGATAATGGTAGAATACTCAACCACGAAGGAGTCAGCGTATTTGGGAAAATGCTTAAACTCATCTAAAAACACATCGCCATATGCATTTGTAAGCTGTAATGCACCCCCTAAAAACATAGAGAAAATAAAAAACAGCGCTATTTTATAATTGCCAAAAAGCCTGAAAGCCTCAAGCCCCAAAGCCTGGGTTAGCGTTGATTTTTCTTTCGTATTCTGCGGTTTACATTCCGGCAGTGTAAACGCATATAACCCTAAAACAACTGCTGCTATACCTGCAATATAAAACTGGTATTCGGTAGCTTTATTGCCCGTAAGGTTAGTAAGCCACATAGCAGCAATAAAACCTATAGTTCCCCACACACGTATGGGCGGAAAATCTTTTACAACGTCTTTATTATTAATTTTCAGTGCAGTATAGGAAATGGAGTTGCTAAGTGCTATTGTGGGCATATAAAAGCACATGGCAGCGAGCATAACATAAATAAACATTGTAGGGCTGCTT
>JBQGDD010000145.1:0-2002 GCA_052038845.1 Dyadobacter sp.
TGTCAATCAAGCTTGCAAAATTTTATACGCTTCAGCCGGAACTTACCTATTCAAGACAAGGTGCAAAGGGCAAGACTTTTAATGATAACATCATAAATTTTGATCCCGTTTTAACCCCAAATGCATATTATCGTGATTACGATTATGAGTTAAGCTATATTTCACTAGGCATAATGAATAAGTTTAACATTGTGCAGGGTTTACATGCCATTGCAGGCCCAACGCTTGATTTTAAAGTGAGTGATAACTTTCCTGCAATTTATGACGACCCAATAGATTTTGACCTGTCGCTTAACGGCGGTATTGGGTATACGCTGCCAATCGGCTTAACCATAGAAGCCCGTTACAAAATGGGATTAATTGATATTTTTGGTGATTACAGCGATGACGATTATGATGATAACAGTAATGACTTTAATGATGTTATCCTTAACTCTGTTTTCCAGCTTGGACTTTCATATACATTTTAAAAAATAAAGCATGCTTTTAAAAGATTTTTATACGCTTAAATCCCTTGAAAACAATGAGGGAGATAAATACACGGCACATGTGGTACTTAATCCCGCACACGATGTATTTAAAGGACATTTCCCAGGTAATCCTGTGACACCCGGTGTGTGCATGATGCAGATTATAAAGGAGCTTACACAGGAAGTTACAAAGACAAAGCTTGTAATGAAAAATGCCAGTAATGTAAAATTTATGGCGCTTATAAATCCTGAAGCAACACCCGAATTGAAGCTGGAGCTTGATATAATTCAGGGAGAAGACGGAACCGTAAAGGTTAAAAACACAACCTGCTTTAATGATACTGTTGCGTTAAAATTAAGTTGTAATTACAGTAAAAATTAGGTTTTAAATTTGGCATTTGCCAAATTTATACTACAAAAATTAAAGCCATGAAAGTAGTAAGCCTTTTAGTTTCCATCCTGTTTGTAACGGCCATTGCCGACCTTGCTGCGGTAAGGCAGAAGTATGTAAGTGCATCAAAATCTGAGAAAGCGGCACAGGAACTGTATGAAATGCTCGACCAGGTAGATGATAACAGTAAAGATAACACAATAGTAGCCTATAAAGCGGCAGCAATCACGTTGCAGGCAAAATATTCGGGCAACCTTTTGAACAAGAAAAAGTTGTTTACAAAAGGAGCTACCTTGCTGGAAGACGTTATCAAAAGGGATAATGATAATTATGAGGTGCGCCTTATAAGGCTTAATATTCAGGAGAATGCACCAAAAATTACAGGTTATCATAAAAACAAGGCTGAAGACAAAGCTTTCCTTGTAAAGCATTATGATAAGCAGCCGTCTGACCTGAAAGAATACACCCGTAATTTTGTAAAAGTATCTTCATCTTTTACTATAGAAGAGAAGGCTGCTTTTAAATAACATGCTGAAAATTACCTTACTCAGGTAAACATAAGTTTGCCTGAGTAAAATTAAAAAGTATCTTTGCAGTCCATTTTTTAAAGGGCATTAATTATAATGGATACTGCGCCACACTTTTATAATACTTTCCGCAGTTTAAAATGCTGTGTTATTATACCTACGTATAATAACCACAAAACCCTTGAGCGCGTTATAGACGGTGTACTGAAGTATACTGACAGCATTATTATAGTTAATGATGGCTCAACCGATTCTACCCCTCATATATTACAACAATATCCTCAGCTAACTCAAATACACCAACCTGTAAATAAGGGTAAGGGTATAGCACTGCAAACAGGATTTAAAGCTGCTAAAGCCGAAGGCTACGAATATGCTATTACTATAGATTCTGACGGGCAGCATTTTCCTGATGACCTGCCGGTATTTATTTCGGAAATTGAAAGAGAAGGCGAAGCCCTCTTAATAGGCAGCCGTAATATGGAGCAGGAAGGAGTGCCTAAAAAAAGCAGTTTTGGCAAGAAGTTTTCCAATTTCTGGTTTTGGTTTGAAACCGGAATAAAGCTTACCGATACACAATCAGGTTACAGATTGTATCCATTGAATAAAATCCC
>JBQGDD010000146.1:0-2370 GCA_052038845.1 Dyadobacter sp.
CCCATTTGAGGACCCAATGCGGTAGAGGATATGCCTTTTTCCTTATCTATTGATAATAAGGCAAAACCTATTGACATTGTAGCTCCATATTTAGAAGCTTCTTCGTTATACATTCTTGCTACTGCCTGCCATGTTGCCCTCAGTATATAGTCTATTGTTTTCTCTTTCATCAGGTATTAAATATCAAATATACTAAAAAATTAGTATGCATGCATATTAAAATTATAATAAAATTATGTTAATAAAAAACTCTTTCGTCAAGAAAGAGTTTAAGATAGTAATTATTTATGAAATTAAGCTATTTATTTACTTCTTTAAAAACACGGCTATTTGTGCTGCCTACACTATTGTATGCAGTGTAATAAACATAATCTGAAGAAAAATCAATATCAGGGTATTGTTTGCGCACCTCTCTTTTAATAAGTTCGTTTTCTTCTGCAAGTGTTGCTGCATCTGTAAGGGGTATTTGAGTCAGATACTTAAACATTGGGTATAGCCCTTCTGCATTCTTTATAGGGTCAACTAAAACTACCTGAGGTGATGTCCTTATGTTATTTAATGTATTTGGCATTGGATATTTTTTTCTGAGTTCATCCTGCCATATCTTAAAATAATAGAGTATTCTTTCTTCGTTATCATATTTTAGTTTATTACCCGATGGCTCTAAACAACTCTTGGCTACATTTACATAATTGAAAGCATCAATCAGGTAGCCTTCCTCTTTCTTTTGTTTTGCCATTTGGAAAAACTCTTCAGCGTTTTTTCCAAAAATACCAAAAGTACCCATAGAAACAGAGGTTAGTTTCCATTTACCGTCAATCAGTTCGTGTATAGTAGTTACAAGGTAATCATCCATACCGTTATATACTACTTTTAAAAAAGATACGTAGCTTTCTTTTGTTGTATTTTTATACATAAATGTAAAGCTGTCTTTTTCATTTACTATCTGGGTGTTGGTATATGTTTGGCTGTGCTGGTTGTAGTATTCATTATATACATCAAATTTTGTATCAAGAAACCCTTTTCTGAATCCCCATACTACATTATCAATGTTAGCGCGAAGGTGCTTTAAAAATTCAGGTGAGCCTAACTTCTGAAAGGCTTTCATGTCACTGTTAGATAAAGCATTGAGCAGGCTGTCATTTTTAGCCCGCATAGTTTCCCGTAGTGCCATGTCAATCTCTTTGTTTGCAACAGTTTTTGTACCGCTAAACATGCAGCTTTGCAGCAGTAACGTAAGTAAGAATAGAAGTAAAATTTTAAATTTCATTTTTTTTTAAATGCTTTGGCAGCAAAAATAACATTTTTGTATTTGCATGAAGTCAAAAACTTATAAGAACGAGTTTATTTAAATTTGCTTATTGTCTTAAATTATTATCATACTTTATAACTTCATCATTAACCAGGTCATATTCATATAGAATATGGGTTGCGCTGTCTATGTATATCCATTGGTTAATAATCCATCGGGATTCAGCGCCATCAGGTTCACTTACACTGTGCCCAATTTGATAAACGTAATAATTAGTACTATCAGACTTCTCCATCCCATCAAATAGCCATTCAGCATTTGAAGTATATTTTAGTTTTTCATTTTTATTATGTTTAATGTAGTCGATAATTAGTGAATCTTCCCATATAGGAGTTTTTTTAGTTTCTATAGCGGATATTATATCATTAGAGGAGTTTTCATGAATTAATTTTTTTTCATTTTTACAGCCTTGTATTAATGTTGCTGTAATTAAATAAAGTAAAAGTATTTTTTGTTTCATTGTTTTTATTGAAGTAGAGTAAAGGCAGTAAAGCAACCCGAAGGCTGCTTTACTAAGTTATTTTTCGGCTATAATCCGGATATAGACACTTAATTACTTCCACCATATATTTTATCATACAGTTTCTGATACTTTTCCTTTATCTGCTTTCTTTTGAGCTTAAGCGTAGGGGTCATTTCACCACCATCTACACTCCATACATCAGGAGTAAGTTCAAACTTTTTAATTTGTTCCCAGTGTCCAAATTTTTTATTCACACTGTCAACCTCTTCCTGAATTCTCTTTTTAACCTCTTCGTTGTCAGCAATATCTTCATTGCTGCTTACAGAGATGCCTTTGCGTGAAGCCCATTGTTTTATAAACTCAAAATCAGGCTGAATAAATGCGGCAGGCATTTTTTCACCGTCACCTATTACCATTACCTGCTCTATAAAGCGTGACTGCTTCATGGCATTTTCAATAAGCTGCGGAGCAATGTATTTACCCCCCGATGTTTTAAACATCTCTTTTTTCCTGTCGGTTATTTTAAGGAAACCATCTTTATCTATAAGGCCAATATCCCCAGTATGGAAATAGCCGTCTTTTAATACCTCATTGG
>JBQGDD010000147.1:0-2352 GCA_052038845.1 Dyadobacter sp.
GCGTTTGTCATAGCAGCACCATACTGTCCTGCCCAAAACTCTACATCCCTGCCTCCATGAGAAAAATATACACTTCTTACCCCTGCGCCATAATCTGTAAATGTATGAGAAGCTGTTTGCCATTCGCTGCTGGTAGTTATATTACCCGTAGTGTATGATGCTATCACATTACCTGTAGCACCGCGCAATTCAACGGTTAAAAAATAAATATCACTATAATTGGGTCCTATCCCAATATAGTCGTCGGATACCGTTATTGCAGGTTGGGTATCCATATAGTCGTCAGTAAGCCCTAAATCAGAAAGATCTACAAGCTGATTTTTTGCGCAGTTAGCATAAGAAGTCCTAAACCTGTTATCAGCAGTAGTCCACCCATTACCACCATTTAATGTAACATTCCATCCGTTAAGCCCGTTTGATGCATCATGATTAACTATACCGTTATCAGACTGAACCGCTCCACTACCCGATATTGAATATGTAACAACTGCTCCGCACTCACCTTCATCGTTGTTTACAGTAATGTTTTCAGGACATTGAGCATAAGTAGTACCATATAGAAACAAAGTAAAAAGTGACAGCAAATAAATTGTTTTTTTGTTAATTTGATAAGTAATTTTCTTCATATTATATTAATTTGAATGTTATATATTAACAAATATACTAATATGCAATAACTTATATAGTTTTAAAACTCTTTCCTATAAATCAATTTTGTGATTTTTTTAAGTTTTTATCCTAATCATTTACGTTTACTTTTACAGAAAAAAACTGAATGGCAACAGATATAAAAATAATATCGTCTACTCCCCTCTCTGATAATTGGGGGAAGCTTGATAAGGTAAAATTTGAGGTAACTTTTAAAGACGGATATACAGAGGTACAGGAAAGAGAGGTTTATGACCGTGGTAACGGTGCTGTAATACTCTTGTATAACAGAGAGAAAAAAACTGTTATATTAACCAAGCAACTGCGCATACCAACCTGGTTTAACGGTAACAATAGCGGAATGATGATTGAGGCATGTGCCGGAGTACTGGATAAAGACAGCCCTGAAGAATGCATCAGGAGAGAAACCGAAGAGGAAACAGGCTATACACTTGATAAGGTTGCAAAAGTTATGGAAGTATATATGTCGCCGGGTTCTGTAACAGAAATATTATATTTTTTTACAGCTGCATATACCGAAGCAATGAAAACCGGCGAAGGTGGTGGTGCTGATAATGAACAGGAAAATATTGAAGTTTTAGAAGTTCCATTCGATAGAGCTACAGATATGATAGCTACCGGAGAAATTAAAGATGCCAAAACAATTATATTACTCCAGTATGCCTATATGCACAAATTATTAGAATAACAGTTATGAAAACAGTAGGTTACTTTATAATCATTTTATTTGCAACAGTTTATTTAAATACTGCTTATGCACAGCAAACACGACCAGAAATACCGCGATACACCAAAGTTGAGGCAGGCTATTTAATGGTGCTGAGACAGGGAGATAACATTATTGAAGAAATTGAAAAACTGGCAGAGAAAGAGAATATATTATCAGCCAACTTTACAGGTATGGGCTTTGTAAATATGACGTTTGGGTTCTACGATTTTAAAGCTAAGAAATTTAACCCTAAAGAATTTAAAGATGTAGAAATGGCAAGTATGCACGGTACAATAGCTTGGCAGGATGGTAAACCCTCTATACATGCACATGCCACTGTAACCGACAGTACTTTTAGTGCCTTTGGCGGGCATATACTCTCAGGTACTGTAGGCACAGGCTCTGTAGAAATTTTTATAATACCGCATAACAAAAAGTTTGAGCGTATTAAAGAAAAAGCACTGGGTGCTAATGTACTTTGCATAGGTAACTGTAAAGAAGATTAGAGCCTTTTAAGCTCTATAGGCTCTTCATCCTCCTCCCCTTCTTTGTATTTGGTAAATATCCTTCCTATAAGGGTGTTAAGCCTGTTCCTGTAATCTTCTATAAGCCACTCTTTATAGTTCTTTGTAGTTTTTGCAAGGCACTTGGTGTATTGCTTAACCCTAAACTCAATATCAGGTTCAAGTTCTTTTGCCAGCTTCCTGGCCTCAGAAACTGTTTCGGTGTTTTCTATACACATAAAGGCGTGCTGCCTTATCGACTTTTCAATAACCGTTTTTGGGCGGTGTTTTTGTTCCACTGCTTCCCTATATTCTTCTTCCACATCAAAAGTAACATCGTCAGTATTTTCAAACTTCACTCTTAATTCCTCTGGCATAACATATACATGATGGCTTTCTATTTCAGCGTCATTACGTATATTCTCTAAAAATTGCTCCGGCGATTTAAAAATATAATTCCAGTCAATAGGG
>JBQGDD010000148.1:0-1649 GCA_052038845.1 Dyadobacter sp.
TGAGTTTTATGAATTTAATTATTTTTTCTGGCATTCATAACCTGCCATTGGTCATTTAGGTACTTTACCTTATTTACTTCTTTAATAATCAGTTCCCGTTCCTCTTCATAATAGTCAGGGTCTTTCGTGCTGTGTTCATCAACTTCTGCTGCCCTTTCTAAGAGATTGTCCATTACGGGCTGTAATTTATCTTTTACTATTTGTGGCATCGCACTAAATAGTTCATCAAGTTCTTTTTTAAACATTTTATTTATTGTAAGGCTTATAAAAACCAATATTTTTATTAAAGATAAGAAATTATGGTGAGATATGTTTATTACATATTTTAACTATCCAAGCCAACCTTCCCTGTCAAGGCTTCTGTACTGTATCGCTTCAGATATATGGTAAGATTCAATATTTTCTGAACCCTCAAGGTCTGCAATAGTACGGGATACTTTCAGTATCCTGTCATACGCCCTGGCAGAAAGGTTAAGCCTTTCCATTGCTGTTTTTAATAACTGCAGTGAGGTATCATCAAGCTGGCAGTATTCCCTTATTTGCTTGGTGTTCATCTGGGCATTATAATGTATATTTCCCAGATACTCAAACCGTTTTGTCTGTATTTCCCTTGCATGTGTAACACGTTTTCTTATATCAACACTGCTTTCAGCCTTTGCATTATCAGATAGTTTATCAAAAGGTACAGGGGTAACTTCAATATGGATATCAATCCTGTCGAGCAATGGTCCTGAAATTTTACTGAGGTAACGCTGCATTTCGTGTGGAGAAGAACTCACAGGCGCATCTGGGTCATTAAAATATCCACCCGGGCTTGGGTTCATACTGGCAACAAGCATAAATGATGAGGGGTAAGTAATTGTAAACTTTGCTCTTGAAATAGTTACTTCCCTGTCTTCAAGAGGCTGGCGCATAACTTCCAGTACCTCTCGCTTAAATTCGGGCAGTTCATCTAAAAACAAAACACCATTGTGCGCCATAGATATCTCTCCCGGCTGTGGGTAGCTGCCTCCTCCTACAAGTGCTACATTCGAAATGGTATGGTGCGGACTCCTAAACGGACGCTGATTCATAAGCCCGACATTTTTCAGCTTGCCTGCCACACTGTGTATCTTGGTGGTTTCGAGTGCTTCACGCAATGTCATAGGTGGCAGTATGCTTGGTAGTCTTTTAGCAAGCATTGTTTTACCTGCACCCGGCGGACCAATCAAGATAATATTGTGTCCGCCTGATGCTGCAATTTCCATACAGCGCTTTATACTCTCCTGCCCTTTTACATCGCTAAAATCAAACTCAGGGAAATCGAGTGTTTTATAAAATTCCTCCCTTGTATTTATTACTGTAGGCTCAAGTGCTCCCCTGCCTTCAAAAAAATCGATAACTTCCGTTACATTTTCTACACCGTAAACATCAAGGCCTGCTACTATAGCAGCTTCTTTTACATTCTGTTTTGGCAAAAAGAAACCTTTAAAACCTTCTTCTTTTGCTTTAATAGCTATAGACAGTACACCTTTTATGGGTTGCAGCCCGCCATCGAGTGAAAGCTCGCCCATAATGATATATTTACTTACTTCATCAGCATTAATTTGCCCTGATGCTGCCAGTATGCCTATGGCAAGGGTAAGGTCATAAGCAGAACCCTCCTTCCA
>JBQGDD010000149.1:0-4170 GCA_052038845.1 Dyadobacter sp.
TTCATTAAGGCTAAGTTTATCTATAGTTAAGGATGATGATGGCTCATATTCATTCTTATCCTGCTTAAAGCTGATTTGTCCGTTAAGTTTTCCCCCAAATTCAAAACTGTCAAGAGTTGGGGTAACTTTTTCGAGTGCTACATCATTAAATGAAAGGTTTATATTTTTGTATGTAGAGTCTCTAAGTACGCCCCCAAGTTCCATACGCTGGTCATTATGAGACAGTGATATTTTATCTATAGAAAAATCTGTAAGTTTTTTATTGAATACTATTTTATTGTCCTTAGATTCATTCTCGTTGATAAACCACAGATAGTCTTTGAAATTAATCTCCGACTTTTTAAATCCTACAACAGATTTATTATCCTCATCAATTGTATGGTAAAGGTTAAGATTAAAAAAGTCAGCATTATTATTGCCCCCTTTAAATTCTGACCTAAGATATAGTGTGTCGTTTTGCGTTACATTAATAAGGCTGAATTCTGATATTTTATAGCCCTTTGTACGCAGGCTGTCAATACTTACATAAGCATTGTATAAAGGATTTTTATTATCAACATTCATTTCAATGTTGTGAAAATAATTTTCAAAAGCAATAAGGTTTGGAGAGTCAAACACCATACGGAAATCGCCCTTATCTGCATTTATCCTGCCGCGCAATGTTGTGTTTTGCCCAACTGATATATCAGGTAAAACTATTTCTACTATTTTATTATAAATAGTGAAGTTAAAAAACAGGAACTGATCTGGCTTAACCTTGTGCGGAGAATAATTAGTATAAAGGCTCCCCAGAGCATTCTCTATTATTTTAGGCAGTTCGTTAGTGTCATATTTTCCCACTACCCTGCCTTCAACAATATCTGTAGAATTTATGGTAATTGTCCTTACCTTTTCATCATCAAAAGATGATTCAATAAAAAAATCTTCAAAATAATAGCTATCCCTGCTGTTTTGGTAAGAAAGCCTTGAAATTTCTAATGTACCTGCCAGGTCATTAAGGTTGCTGCCTGTTGCATCAAACAGCAAATCGCCTTTAAAAATTGAAAGAGTATCATTTTTCATAAGGTTTAGCAATGCAAGGTCAGCATAGTCTATACGTGCATGAAAATCATAATTTTTTCTTTTCCTGCTCATGTCAGCCACACCATCAAAAGACATTAGTAAATTCGGGTCGTTACTGTTTACAGAGCCTTCAAAGCGAGGCCATTTAAGCCGTCCGTCAACAGTTACATTTGTATAATTATAACCATTAAACATCAGCTCATATATCTCCCCTTTTATAACCGTATTAAGTGATTTCTGGTTGAAGCCTTTACCATTAACATCTATATGTACAGTAGCATTGCCAACATCTTTTTGTTCTATAAGCGCCCCTAAATTAAAGTTGTCTGTATCAATCACACCTTTGTAGGTAGCAATATCCGGCTGGTTAAAGTCTTTTATTGAAAGGTTGGTTTTAGCCGCCCCAAGTTCAGAAAGTACATTAATATTCGTTGTCAGGTCTTTTTTTGTAAGTACCACCCTGCCGTTAATATCTACCCTGCCCAGCTTGCCCAAAACTTCCGGTAAACTGTTGCCCAGTATATTTGGCATTATACCCCTCAGGTTATTGTAGTTGGAAGTTATCCTGTTAAAGTTACCATCCATATAAAACCCCGGGCCTTCTTTATCAAAAAGATGTTTAAAGTTTACCGTACCTATAATTTCAGACTGTTCAGCATCAAGGAGCTTAAGGTTAGTCAATACAAAATCATTAAGTGGCCCTTTTAAATAAGAGGAAAGATAAAATTTCTGATTTTTGCCAAACTCGTTATAAAAATAATTAAGCTCGTTTGACGATACATAAGCCCTGTCAACCATAAAGTCAAAATCAACTTTATTTACAAAGTCTTGCATATCCCCTTCTTTATAGCTTAAAACCAGGTTTCCTGATAATGCAGACTCTTTTGTAGCGAGGTCAAGCTGCTTTAATGTAATGGCTGTTTTGGAATAGCTGAATCCGGCAGAAAGATTTTTTACAAACAGCCCCCTGTGATCAAGCAGTGAGAGTTTTTTTATATCTGCCGATACATCACTGCCTTTTATAAAAAAGTCTTTCAGCTTACCATTTAGCTGCTTAAAATCAAGTATTCTTGCAGTTTCGGCATTTTCATTAGTAAGTCTGTACCTGCCACCTGCCACAGCTATTTCAGATGATTTGAGTTGGAATTTTCCTGAACCCGGCTCGCCATTATCAAATGCTTTTACAAAAACATCTAAATTTGATGTAGGCTCATCTTTATATGTTTTCATGTGGAAAGTAAGCTGTTCGGCATTAATAGTACCAAACTCCAGGTTGCTTTTTGCAGCATTCCTGAAACTTAAAAGGTTTGTCTGAAGCCTCTCGGCAGATATAAGGGTATCGTTATGGTGGTCAAGAATAAGAACGCCTTTAAGTTTTACACTGCCAAAAGCAGTAATGGCTATCCTTTCTACATTTATGTTTGTTCCAAAATCTTTATTGATTTTATTGGTAACAATATTTGCTACCTTTGTTTGTACAAACGGTAAAGAAAGGGCAATAGCCAGCAGTAACAAAAACAGGAGCAATCCTATCAGTGTACGAATAAGTATTTTTTTAAATTTTTTGATACTGCTATTTTGTTTTAAATTTGCCTCATTATCGGCTTTGGCAACGATGCAGCAAAAGTAGGAATTTTTGCTTTTTGTTAAAGTTGCTTTAACCCTTTTTTACCATTCAAATTCCGTGCCTACATTATGCAGCAAAAACCCATATATATATTAGCTATAGAAAGTTCGTGTGATGATACGGCAGCCTCTGTATTGCTTAACGACAAAGTACTGAGTAATGTTGTGGCAAGGCAGGCAATACATGAGCAGTATGGGGGCGTTGTGCCCGAACTGGCATCGCGTGCACACCAGCAAAATATAGTACCTGTAATAGATGTGGCATTAAATAAAGCAGGTATTGAAAAGAGCCAGCTAAGCGCAATAGCTTTTACACAGGGGCCGGGTTTAATGGGTTCTCTGTTGGTTGGAAGTTCATTTGCAAAATCTATAGCAATGGCATTAAATATTCCGCTTATAGCGGTAAACCATATGCAGGCACACATACTTGCACACTTTATTGAGGAAAAAGGCTACACAAAACCACAGTTCCCCTTTCTGGCAATGACTATTAGTGGCGGGCATACGCAAATTGTAAAAGTCAGCGGCTTTTTTGATATGGAAGTAATTGGCGAAACTACCGATGATGCTGTAGGCGAAGCATTTGACAAAAGTGCCAAAATATTAGGGTTGCCCTATCCCGGCGGACCACTGATAGACAAATATGCACAGGAAGGCAACCCAAAAGCATTTGCGTTTACAAAACCAAAAGTACCGGGACTTAATTTCAGTTTTAGCGGGCTTAAAACACAGATACTCTATTTTGTACAAAAAAGCGTAGCTGAAAACCCTGATTTTATAAATGAAAACATACAGGATGTATGTGCCTCTATACAGCATACCATAATTAATATACTTATGGATAAGCTTAAACTTGCTGTGAAAGAAACAGGCATCAATCAGGTAGCAATAGGTGGTGGGGTGTCAGCAAACAGTGGGATACGAAATACCCTTAAAGAAGCTGAAAAAAAATATGGATGGGTTACTTATATACCCAAGTTTGAATATACTACAGATAATGCCGCTATGATAGGCATAGTAGGCTACCAAAAATACTTACAGCAAATGTTTGATAATGCCGCAACAACCTCTAAAGCAAGGATAGCCCTGTAATGCAGTTATTTTACAATCAACATATAAGCCAGGACGATTCTTCTTTTATTTTTGATAAGGATGAAAGCAGGCACATAGTTAAAGTTTTACGCAAAAAGGAAAATGATAAAATACAGATTACCAATGGTAAAGGTTTTTTATTTAATTCCGAAATTATTTTTGCCAACGAAAAAAAATGTGAGGTTAAAATAATCAGCATAGATTTTTTTGAGCCTATGCACTATGCACTGCATTTGGCTGTAGCGCCCACAAAAATGAATGACCGTTATGAATGGTTTTTAGAAAAGGCTACCGAGATAGGCGTAACAGAAATTACACCGATTATTTGCGACCAGAGCGAACGTACTGTTTTTAAAGCGGAACGGTTTGAAAAAATAATACAGAGCGCAA
>JBQGDD010000150.1:0-3080 GCA_052038845.1 Dyadobacter sp.
GCAATATACTTACAGGAGATGGTGCTGCGGCATCACGTTATATTGAAGCGCGGCTGTCTAAATTTGCATTGGATGTACTTTACAGCCCAAAAATAACCCCATGGCAGCTATCTTATGACGGGCGGCGTAATGAACCGATAAACCTGCCCGTAAAATTTCCCCTTTTACTCGCTCAGGGAGCAGAAGGTATAGCCGTAGGGCTTTCTACCAAAGTACTGCCACACAATTTTATCGAGCTTATTGATGCTTCGGTTAAAATATTAAAAAATAAACCGTTTACGCTATATCCTGATTTTCCAACTGCAGGCGTAGCTGATATCTCAGGGTATAACGATGGTATGCGTGGCGGGCGTGTACGTGTACGGGCTAAAGTATCGCAGTTAGATAAAAGCACACTTGCCATTACACAGATACCTTTCAGTACAAATACTTCAACATTAATAGACAGTATTTTAAAAGCTAACGAAAAGGGGAAGATTAAAATAAAGAAGATAGAAGATAATACGGCTGCCGAGGTTGAAATACTTATTCATTTACCGGCAGGAGTATCTCCTGATAAAACTATTGATGCCCTGTTTGCCTTTACAGCATGCGAAACATCTGTTGCACCGTTAGGCTGTGTTATTGAAAATCATAAGCCTTTATTTATCGGCGTGAGCGATATGCTTAAAATATCTACTCACAGAACGGTTGATTTACTTAAGCGTGAGCTTGAAATTCAGCTTGATGAGCTGGAGGAGCAATGGCATTTTCAGTCGCTTGAGCGTATTTTTATTGAAAACAGGATATACCGCCTTATTGAGGAAGAAGAAACATGGGAAGGGGTTATAAAGGCTATTGATGAAGGGTTGAAACCTTATACCAAACACCTTAAGCGTGCTGTTACAGAAGAGGATATAGTAAGGTTAACAGAAATAAGGATTAAGCGTATTTCTAAGTTTGATATTGACAAGGCGCAGGAAAAAATTGAAGCCCTGGAGGGTGAAATAGAAAAAGTAAAGTATAACCTTGACCATATTATAGACTTTGCCACAAGCTATTTTTTAAACCTTAAAGAAAAATATGGCAAAGGCAGGGAGCGCAAAACTGAATTAAGGAGCTTTGATAATATTGAAGCTACTAAAGTAGTATTGCGCAATACAAAACTGTATGTAAACAGGGAAGAAGGCTTTATAGGTACCGGGCTTAAAAAAGATGAATATGTAGCAGATTGTAGCGATATTGATGATGTTATAGTGTTTTTAAGGGACGGTAACATGATGGTAACAAAGGTTGAGGCAAAAACTTTTGTAGGTAAGGATATACTTCATGTAGCTGTGTTTAATAAAAATGACAAGCGTACTATTTATAACATGATTTACCGCGATGGTAAATCGGGGCCATCATTTGTAAAGCGTTTTAATGTGTCTGGTGTTACAAGAGATAAACTGTATGACCTGACACAGGGAACCAAAGGCTCCCAAGTACTGTATTTTTCTGCAAACCCTAATGGGGAGGCAGAGGTTGTAACCATACTGTTGCGCCAGGTAGGCAGTATTAAAAAATTAAAATTTGAAATTGATTTTGCTGCTATTGCCATAAAGGGCCGTGCCTCGCGTGGTAATACGGTAACAAAATATCCTATCAAGAAGATAGAACTTAAAGAAAAGGGCATCTCTACACTAAAACCCCGCAGGGTATGGTTTGATGAGACTGTACACAGGCTTAACGTAGATGGCAGGGGAGAGCTTTTAGGAGAATTCAGGCCTAACGACAGGCTGTTGATAATAAACCAGTCAGGCAAGGTAAAAACAATAATACCGGAACTATCTACACATTTTGAAGATGGTATGATTGTACTCGAAAAATGGATACCTAAAAAACCTATTTCGGCAATATATTATGATGGCGAAAAGGACAGATATTTTGTAAAACGCTTTGTTGTTGAAAATGAAAACAAGGAAGAAATATTTATTACTGAACATCCTAAATCGCAGTTAGAAATAATATCAACCGACTATAAACCTGTAGCTGAAATAATTTTTTCTAAAATAAAAGGTGTACAGAAGGATAACCAAATTGTTAACCTTGAAGAGTTTATTGCAGTAAAAGGTATTAAGGCTTTAGGCAATACACTCACAACAGATAAAGTAAGGCAGATAAACCTCCTTGATCCTTTGCCTTATGAAGCTCCAGAAGAAGAAATACCGGAAGAGATGGAAGTAAAAGGAGAAGAAGATATTACTGACAGCGATAACGAAAAAGATATAAAGCTGGATAATGATGGGCAGATAACTTTAAGCCTTGATTAATTATTTAAGCAGTTATGCCTAAAACCCATATCTAAACCCAATAAAAGCGTCGGCTTGCTCAGTATTTCCAAATACAGCCGAAAGTACAGAACCGGAGCCTATAAAAAAGCCACCTACACGTGCGCCAATTCCGGCAGTAAAACCTGAAATTTCGTTGTGTGAAAGTGGTGCAAAAGCTTCAAAAAATCCTGTTGTATATCGGGGTGTAACGGTTATTAAGTTTTGTACGGCAATTTGCTGGTTGTCATTATCTTCATTTATTTTTTGCTGTATAAAACCTGTTGCATGCCAGTTATTATGCAGCTTAACATCTGCATATACAGAAAAAACCGTAGGCAGGTTTACCCTAAAGTTTCTTTGGGTTTCATTAATATTTACATAGCCGCTATTTTCTATAATCTGCTGAATTTCCTCAATACTATTAGCATTTTCAAACTGGTTTAAATCAAAGCGTTCAATACCATCAACATTAAGATCGTAGGTTCTGGATATATTATTATCATCTTTAAAGGTCATGCTCCCTATATTACGTACAGAAATACCCGCATTAAGCCTGTATCCGCCATCTTCCATATCTTTCCACTGGTAGTTTATACCTAAGTCAGTAGCAAAACCATTTAGCCCCCCCGCAAAAAAACGTGTAAAGTTGCTGTTATCATTATAATCTCCTGCCAAAGAACCTGAATAGGCAATATTAACCATAGCAGAAGCATTTACCAAGTCAACGTTACCCGCAACATTTTCAACCCTGCCTTCAAAGTTACTAGCAGCCATATTTGCGTACGAACC
>JBQGDD010000151.1:0-2960 GCA_052038845.1 Dyadobacter sp.
TAAAGCTCTGCCTATATCGCTTGTAGCGGTAGATGAGGCACACTGTGTTTCGCAGTGGGGACATGATTTCCGCCCCGCATACCTTAAAATTTCTACCCTTAAAAAAAACCTGCCCAATGTACCTTTCCTTGCACTTACTGCTTCGGCTACACAAAGGGTACAAAATGATATTATCACCCAGTTAGGGCTGGAAAATCCTGTAGTTTATAAAAAATCTTTTGCCAGGGAAAATATTGCCTATATGGTATTTGATACAGAGGATAAGCTGTACCGCATACAGCAGGTACTTATCAAAAACCCTGAACCGTCTATTATATATGTACGCAACAGGAAATCGTGCCATGAGGTATCGGCTCAGTTAAATTCACTGGGGTTTAAAGCTACTTTTTATCATGGTGGCCTTAAAGAAAAAGAGAAAGAGGCTAACATGGAGCTTTGGGTAACTGAAAAAGCACAGGTAATGGTTGCTACCAACGCCTTTGGCATGGGGATAGACAAAGCCAATGTAAAAACTGTAATACACATACAGCTGCCCGAAAATATTGAGAACTATTACCAGGAAGCAGGCAGGGCAGGCCGAAACGGCAATAAATCTTTTGCATTACTGCTGGTAAATGCTTCTGATATAATAACAGCTAAAAACCAATTTATAGATGTATTGCCTAACAGGCAGTTTTTAAAAGAGGTATATGCAAGGCTTAACAACTATTTACAAATTGCTTATGGTGAAGGCATCAATACCACATATCCCTTCAGCCTAAACAATTTCTGCCAGCAGTATAAGCTACCTGTAGTAAAAACATATAATGTACTCCAGTTTTTAGACAGGCAGGGAATTGTTACCTTATCTAAAGAGTTCTCTGAAAAATTAAATATTCAGTTTATTATACCCAGTAAGGAGGTTATACGGTACATAAGCCTAAATCCTGCCGATGAAGAAACCATACTTACCATACTAAGAAATTATCCGGGTATATTTGATATTGAAACTGCTGTAAATGCAAAAATAATTACTAAAAAGTCAGGAAAAACGGAACAGGAACTTGTAAAGCTATTAGAAACGCTTGAACAAAAAAATATAATTACATACAGAAATACCGGTACTGACAGCAACCTGACATTTAATGAAATTAGGGAAGACAACCTTACTATTAACAGGATTGCAAAATTTTTAGAAAAGCAAAATGAAATCAAACAGCGCCAGTTTGAAGCTGTAATTAACTATATTACTGATAAAGCTAAATGCAAAAGCAGGCTTATACTGGAATATTTTGATGAGGAAGGTGTAAAAGACTGTGGTATTTGCTCCACTTGCGTTGCAAAAAATAAAACTGCCAAAAACCCGACTGAGATTGCCAAAGCCATAATTGAACTTTTAAAAGGTTCGGCACTGGACTCAAGGAGTATTGAAAATGTGCTGGATATTACTCCACAAGAAACGGTTACTGCCCTTCAGCTATTGTTAGACAGTAATAACATAACAATAAATACTTATAACCAATATACTTTAAAGTAAATGGAACAATTACGAATAGTTTTTATGGGTACCCCGGAGTTTGCCGTAGGTATCCTCGACAAGATATATCAAAACAACTATAATATTGTAGGTGTTATTACCGCTCCTGATAAACCAGCGGGGCGCGGTCAAAAAGTAAAATATTCCGCCGTTAAGGAATATGCTCTTGAAAAAGACCTGAAATTATTACAGCCTGTGAACCTAAAAGACCAGTCGTTTCTTGATGAACTAAAAAGCCTTGAAGCAAACTTACAGATTGTGGTGGCCTTCCGTATGCTACCCGAAGTTGTCTGGAAAATGCCAAAACTGGGTACTTTTAATCTTCATGCTTCCCTCCTGCCCGATTATCGTGGGGCTGCTCCAATAAATTGGGCTATTATTAACGGGGAAGAAGTTACAGGTGTATCTACATTTTTTATAGACGATAAAATAGATACAGGCGAAATTATCCTGAAAGCGCAAACAGAAATTAAACCCGATGAAAATGCAGGGCAACTTCATGACAGGCTTATGGAGCTGGGCAGTGATACGGTAATAAAGACACTTGCTTTAATAGAGAATGATAAGGCAGAAACTACTGCACAGCCAACAGAAGAAACAAAAACCGCCTATAAGCTGAATAAAGATAACTGTAAAATAGACTGGAATAAAACGGGAGCCGAAATACATAACCATGTGCGCGGGCTCAGCCCTTACCCTGCTGCCTGGTGCATTATTAAAGACAGTACCGAGTGGAATGTAAAGATATATGAAACAGCATTTGAAGAGGAAGCGCATGATTTTACCATAGGTAAGATTATAACAGATAAAAGAACTATTAAAGTTGCTGTTAATGATGGATATATTATAATAAAGAGCCTTCAGTTACCTGGTAAGAAAAAAATGACAGCACAGGAACTTTTAAACGGCACCACATTTAGTGGCAATGCTATAGCACTGTAAAGCCTGTAAACACTGATATTAATAAAAAAAGGAATTACACAAACAGGTTTATCAACATTTAAATGAAAGTTATTAACATTTAATCCGAAAAGTATAGAAAACACTTGTGTAGTTTGTAATTCCTATTAAATTTGTATAGCAGGAATATAGAGAACAATAATTTTAACCAAACAATTAATACTATTATTATGAACAAATCAGAATTAATCGACGCAATGGCTGCAGATGCCGGAATCTCTAAAGGTGCAGCTAAAAAAGCATTAGAATCATTTGTTGGCAATGTAAGTGATGCACTTAACAAAGGAGGAAGAGTATCACTTGTAGGTTTTGGTTCATGGTCAGTTTCTAACAGGGCTGCCAGAGAAGGAAGAAACCCACAAACTGGAGATACTATCAAAATTGCAGCTAAAAATGTTGTGAAATTCAAACCGGGAGCAGAACTTGATGGTGCCGTAAATAAAAAATAATTTTATTTTATTTATAATAATAAAGCCTCTCACTT
>JBQGDD010000152.1:0-2264 GCA_052038845.1 Dyadobacter sp.
AGGCTACATACTGCACAATACTATCCTGTGACTTTGTGTGAGTGTACAGAATATCCTTTGTCCAGTCTTTAACCTCATTTTTTAATGGAACAATAATGTCTGTATGTACACCATTAGAGTTTATAAAAATGGTAAGATCTCCCTTATCAGGTTCTGTATTTACAGGAATAACTGAAAGCACAAAAGCGGCAATTGCATACAGTACTATAAACGCTAGAATACTTAACAAAAACCGCTTTAGGTATGTGATAACTTTTTTAACCCTCCTGTTCATGGCTGAAGTTGCGTATAATTTCTTTTAACGCATCATCATACTCTTTATTGGATATTTTACCTGCTTCTTTATCAAAGTTTTCGTTAAAGGAAGGCAGTGAAAAAGTAGCCTTTATATTTCCACCATAAGGCGGAAGGCTTATTTTAGCTACCTCCAGCACATCATGCCCGCCACGCCTGCCGGGCGATGTAGCCATTAAAAGCATGGGTTTATCATCAAAAACTTTCTTTTTTTGGCGCGAAGCCCAATCGTATATATTTTTAAATGCGGCTGTAAAAGAACTGTTGTGCTCTGCCAGCGAAATAACCAATACATCTGCCGACTCTATTTTATCTATAAATGTGCGTGCTATATGGGGCTTATCGAGCTCTTTTTCTTTATCTACACTAAAAAGGGGCAGTTCATATTCATTCAGGTCTAATAACTCTACTTTTCCCTCTTTAAATAAACCTGCGGCATAGGTTACTAAACGTTTGTTTATAGACTGTGTACTGCTGCTTCCTGCAAAGGCTACTATTTTCATTTAGTTTTAGTTTTTGGTTGATGGATACAGTTAATGAAATCAGGAGTTATAAATGTTAAGGGTTTGAGAAAAATAGTATATTTGAAAAACAGACGGTACAAAACCTTAATTTCAACTACAATCTTAAATTTGAATAGAAAGTTTATAACATCATCTTTAATCTTACTTATTCTCTTTACTAACTGTACTCAACATAAAGATGATACGGTTATTGATAAATATAACCAGAAAGCATTAGAACTAATAAAACAAATAATATCTGAACAATCCGAGTGTAGCTGTTTTGTAAAACCTCCAGATAAAACTATTATAGAGATTTCATTGGAGGAAAATCCCCGTTATGATATTAGGGAATATTTAAAGGAGAAATTGAATATAAATTCAGATACTCAACTTGATAGTTTAAGCAGGCTTTCCAGAAATTTTAAACTTGATGAAAAAACATCAGGGCTCTCGTGCAATACAATTATAAATAGGGCGGAGTTACAAAAAAATATTGAAGAATATGGTACAAACAAAGGTCAGGAAATAGCCTATGAAAAATGTAATTATAACATTTTGCTCCTCACAAAGCCTATTTTTAATGTTGATTATACTGTTGCCGTTATTGATGTTGACATTCCTTATACCTGTATTAAAACTCCTCCTCAAATTTATATTTTCAAGAAAAATAAGTGGGTACAAAAATATGGAAGAGAGTAAATCTATCTCGTCCTCTTAAATCTCCTTTCCCACCCAAGCTCTGGCTCTGATACTATTTTCCTCAATTCAGAATCAGTCGGATTAAGTATTACTACAGTAGTATCAGTATCTGTTTTCATATCTTTTACAATAGGCATTAACGTGCTAAAATCTTTTTTTGTACCGGGGTGCTTCCATAACAGGCTATCTTTTTTTATGGAAAGTATGTTTATCTTCCAAAATACTGAATCCCTGCTACTTAAAACCAAGTTATTATTTACATTTTTAACCTTCTGATTTTCTGATATAATAAAAAGGGTATCTCTCAATAAAGCTGTAAGGTAAAGTGAGTCATTTTTTTCTGACACATTATAAACCTGCCCGGTAGCCATAGTTAGTTTACTTCCGTTATAAGTATATACTCCATCAATTGAATCAAGTTCGCTTTTATGTATCGTTTCTTTAAAGTTATACTCTTTATAAATACTCTTGTCTGTAATGCGCATTACAGCGTCTTCATATTCATACGCCCCTCTGTACTTTTTTGGTATTGCAGAAAGCCCAGAAGTGTTTTTGGGCTGCGCATCGGTAAAATAATAATTTACTTCAGCATATTCTCCCATTATATTTTTCTTTACATGAAAAAGATATAAAGGCTATGACTACTAACAGGAGTACAGATTTTTTCATTTTTGCATATTTTAAAATTCAAATATACACTGTTATTTTTGTGAGCAGCTAACTTTCTTTCACACCTGATTTCAAAATACTACATTTGCACAGTTA
>JBQGDD010000153.1:0-4531 GCA_052038845.1 Dyadobacter sp.
TTATCATAGTATATTAATTCTCCTATATAGGCAATTGTACCGCTTTCTATTACAAAAGGTATCGCAAATTTTTCGCTGGAGCTAACGAGCCCCGTATATCCTATATTATTAAGATAGTTATACTGATTAAAAGCATACTTGCCGGGTTTCAGCTCAAAAGCAAAAAGATAAGTCTGTTTATTATTAAAATCACCATTAAAGGCTTTGCCCTGCCTGTCCCTCGCCTTTATAAATATACGCCCTTTATTTTGCCTTATAAAGCGTTTATCTCCAGTGGTAGGCTCAAAAAAGAAACGGTAAATATCATTCGCAGGCTTATCACTGTCAAAAGTTACAGTACCTATAACCAGCCCCGTACCGGATATTTCATCAAAATCTTCAGGGTTTACCTCCTGATGTGTTCTGCAGCTATATAGTATAAAGGGCAATGCAAAAAATAAGATCAATCGTTTCATACAGGTTTATTTAAAAATAGCTATACCGCTAAATTACAACTTTATGCTAAAGTTTAATCATAAAAAAACTTCCCTAAAAATTCGGGAAGTTTTCGTTAAGGTTAGTAGTATATAACAGCAATTATCGTGCTAAAGTACATATTGGATCATCTAAATATGCTGTTGAAGTAACTGAAAAGCTGCCATTTTCATACTATTTATTGATTTGGTTTATATAACAGACGGGTAAAAAATGTAAGGGTTACGTTATACAGCATACCAGAAGATAAAAAATTAAAAATACTTTTAACCATTGGCTATATTTTGCTATTTTTGTTCCACTTTTAATAAGATAAACGCATTAATTATGAATTTACACGAATATCAGGGAAAAGAGATACTTGCAAGCCATGGCGTGCGCATACAGCGCGGTATTGTAGCCAATAATGCTGTAGAGGCTGTAGCTGCCGCAAAAGAATTAACTGCCGAAACAGGTACAGGATGGCATGTAATTAAAGCACAGATTCATGCCGGAGGACGTGGAAAAGGCGGTGGTGTAAAACTGGCTAAAAACCTTCAGCAGGTAGAAGAGATTGCAGAGCAGATAATAGGTATGGACCTTGTTACTCCGCAAACTCCGCCTACAGGAAAAAGGGTACACAAAGTACTTATTGCTGAAGATGTTTACTATCCCGGAGAAAGTGAAACTTCTGAGTTTTATATGTCTGTTTTATTAAACAGAGGTAAAGGTCGTAACATGATTATGTATTCTACCGAAGGAGGTATGGATATAGAAGAAGTAGCTGAAAAAACACCTGAACTGATATTTACTGAAGAAATTGACCCAGCTGTAGGGCTACAGGGCTTCCAGGCAAGAAGAATTGCCTTTAACCTTGGGCTTAGCGGCAATGCGTTTAAAGAAATGGTGCAGTTTGTTGCTGCTCTTTATAAAGCATTTGTAGAAAGCGACTCTTCAATGTTTGAAATTAACCCGGTACTTAAAACTTCAGATAATAAAATACTTGCGGTTGATGCTAAAGTAACGCTTGATGATAACGCATTATACAGGCAAAAGAAATATGCTGATATGCGCGACATTCGTGAAGAAAACCCAATTGAGGTTGAAGCGAAAGAAGTTGGGCTTAACTATGTTGACCTTGACGGTTCTGTAGGCTGTATGGTAAAC
Organism: Dyadobacter sp.; assembly: GCA_052038845.1. GTDB lineage: Bacteria > Bacteroidota > Bacteroidia > Flavobacteriales > Flavobacteriaceae > Flavobacterium. The sequence goes on from JBQGDD010000153.1 coordinate 1,621, forward strand.
GGTGCAGGGCTTGCAATGGCAACTATGGACCTTATTAAATATGCAGGTTTTGAGCCAGCTAACTTCCTTGACGTAGGTGGTACAGCAGATGCTAAACGTGTAGAAACAGCTTTCCGTATTATATTAAAAGATCCTAACGTAAAAGCAATACTTATTAATATATTTGGTGGTATTGTGCGTTGTGACCGTGTTGCACAGGGTGTTGTAGATGCTTACAAAAATATGGGTGACTCTATTAAAGTGCCTATCATTGTGCGTTTACAGGGTACTAATGCTGATATTGCAAAAGAACTTATTGATAACTCAGGTATGCCAATACTTTCTGCTACTTTATTCCAGGAAGCAGCAGACCAGGTTAAAGCTGCATTAAGCTAATAACTATTGAGTTTATAATATATAAAAATGGCTACCTTATGGTAGCCATTTTTTATTTATAACTTTTAGGGCTTTACACGAGTTTAATTTTTTCATTTAACGGTGTCTGCTGTAACGATGATAATACATCTAAAACATCTTCAACCGAGTTTACCCTGTACTTAGCTGATGTATTTCCTTTTCCTACCTTAACCGAAAATTCATGGGCTCCTGTCAGTAGTTCAAACAGGTCTTCGTCGGTTTTATCATCTCCAAAAGAAAGTACAAAGTCATGAGTTCCGTTTACTACCCTGTTTTTGCAGGTTGTACCTTTGTGAGCCATAAAGTGTTTTACCTCTATTACTTTGTTTCCGTCAATAATTTGGGTTGGAGTGTTAAAAAGATGATTTTTTAAAAGCATCAGTAATTCGCGTGATGTATTAAAACCCTGCTTTTCATCAACATTGCGGTAATGCCATGCCACGCCAAACTCCTTCACTTCAACAAAACTTTCAGCATTAGTATCTACATAATCATTCATTATGTCTATAACCTGTTCTTTCCACTCATGAGTTCCTGTAATAACAGGCTCCCATTTATCTTTTTTTATATAACCGCCGTGTTCCGCTATCATCCCAATATCAAGATGACCCAGCCATTGCTGTAAAAAGTCTTTATTTCTTCCGCTCACAATCCAAACTTCATTTTTAGGGTCAAGGGAGAGGTTGTGTAATATATTTAATAATTTTTCATCCGGCACTGCCATTTCGGGGCGGGGCTGCAGGTTTACCAGTGTACCGTCAAAATCAAGTAGTATCAGCCTTTTTTCAGCTTTATTAAATTTCTCTGTTAAAGCTGTACGCTCTCCATTTTTAAGGGGGGTTGCTTTTGTATCGTTTTTATGTATTTTTCCTGTATCATTTAAAAATGTTTCTGCCCAGCGGAAAACATCATGTTTTTTAAGATAATCCTGCATACGCTTCATCCTCCGCTGCTGTTCGTCTTCTCCCATGTGCAGAGCCAGTGATATTTTATCAGCTATCATTTCAGCATCAAAAGGGTTAATGGTTATTGCTTCTTTAAGCTCTTTAGCGGCTCCGGCAAGCGAACTTATTATAAGTGCGCCTTTACCGTCTTTTCGGGAAGCAATATACTCTTTTGCCACAAGATTCATTCCATCCCTAACGGGCGAAATTAAAGCAACATCAGCACTGGTATAGAGCGCTATAAGCTTATCAAAATCTACTGACTGGTACTGATACACAACCGGTGTCCATTTATAATTGCCCAGCGTGCCATTAATACGGCTGACGGTTAACTCTATAAGCCTTTTACGTTCACCATATTTTTTAATTTCCTCGCGTGAAGGTACAAGTACTAACAGGAAAACCACTTTTTCTTTCCATTCAGGATACCGCTGTAAAAACTTTTCAAATGCATTAAGCCTGTTGGTTATGCCTTTTGTATAATCCAGCCTGTCAACAGAAAAAAGTATGCGCTTGTCGCCATATAAGTCTTTTATTTCTTCCCTGAGTGTTACTACTTTTTCATTATCATAAGCGTCATGAAACTTATCAAAATCGATACTTATAGGGTAAGATCCCGCTTTAGTGCGGTGCGTTTCCTGGCTAAAGAGAAAATTTTTATGAGATACGCCCAGTATTTTTTCTACACACTCTGTAAAATGTATAGCGTTATCCCACGTGTGGAAACCTGCGAGGTTACTGCCTAAAACGCCATCCAGTATATATTTTTTAGCTTTATTTGGCAGTATGCGGAATATTTCAAAATTTGGGAAAGGTATATGCAGGAAATATGAAATTTTAGCATCAGGAAAATGCCTCCTGATGATTGCCGGCATTCCCATAAAGTGATAATCATGTATCCATACAATATCTCCCGGCTCGTATATGCTGATAACTTTTTCAGCAACAAGTTCATTAGCCTTTTTGTAAGCGTCAAAACCCTGGTCGGTATATTCTACATAAGACGGGAAATAGTGAAATAAGGACCATAAAACAGAGTTACTGAAAACATTATAAAACTGCCTGTTTAATTGCCTGTCGAGATACACAGGCTCAATATCAAAATTCCTTTCGTAACTGTCTTTACCTGCTTCCCAGGTGCTTTGGTCAAAATCTGCTACGCCCACCCAGGTAAGGTTGGTATCGCTTTTTTGAGAATAGGAGAGTATTGCTGTTGCAAGCCCGCCGGAACTTTGTGTTACTGTTACTTTTTGTTTATGAGTTTTGAGCGATACTGGTAGTCTGTAAGATACGGTAATAATTTTCATGTAAGGTAATTTGCCCTTTATAACATTAAAGGGACTGTTCTTTCAAATTTACAAATTACCTTTCTTTGAAGCTGTTTAATAATTGTTACTTAACATATTTTTAGAACCCTTTTTCTTAATTATAAATTAGAAGATAGGAAACTGATAATATGATAATTACGTTATTCTGATTTTTTGTTTTTGCCGTTTTTAAAACGTACACTTTCAACCACAGTCTCCGGGTGTGTGGTTTTAAAGCTTGTATTTTTTGAAGCCTCCTTAGGC
>JBQGDD010000154.1:0-3378 GCA_052038845.1 Dyadobacter sp.
GAACGAGGAGGGAGGCAACAGCAAAAACTCTGAAGCATTTAACCAGGATGACTACCTGCTGGATGATAATGTAGACTTGGATGAAGACCAGAATCAGTCAATATCCAGTGATGATGATGATTTTGAAGAACTGAATGAACGATATTAATACTATTAAAGTCCCTTTAAAAAGGGGCTTTTACATTTTTGATGGCTGCAAATTCTAAATTTTCGATTTATGGCGCCCTAGCGGCAAACATGTGTATAGCTATAGTTAAGTTTACAGCTGCATCTGTTACCGGAAGTTCGGCAATGGTTTCTGAAGGTATCCATAGTACTGTTGATAGCGGAAACGCACTTTTACTGTTGCTGGGAATAAAGCGAAGTAAGAAACCAGCAGATGCCGGGCATCCGTTTGGGCATGGTAAAGAAATATATTTCTGGACACTTATTGTTGCCATTTTAATATTCTCACTGGGTGGGGGTATGTCTGTTTATGAAGGTATAAGCCATATACAAAATCCCGTAGAACTTCGCGACCCTTTTTGGAATTATATTGTGTTATTAGCATCTATGATTTTTGAGGGGGCTTCATTATTATATACCATAAGGTTATTTAATAAGAGTAAGGGTAAACTTGGCTTTTGGAAGGAATTGAGCATGAGTAAAGACCCAGGTCTTTTTGCCGTTATTTATGAAGAAAGTGCTGCAATAGCGGGGCTGTTGATTGCCTTTATAGGTATATTTTTAGGGTATTATTATAACAATCCGCTATTTGATGCTATTGCTTCAATACTAATTGGGGTTGTGCTTATTATGGTAGCCGTCACTATGGTAAAAGAAAGTAAAGGTTTACTGGTAGGCGAAAGTGCAAGTTCTGCAATTGTAAAGGGTATATATGAAATTGTAAATAATGAGTCAAAAGTAAAAACACTTTATTATCCGCTTACCATGCATCTTGCACCTAATGAAATTTTATTAGCCCTTGATGTAGAATTTAGCAAGGAAATGAGTGTTGATGAACTTTTTTCTACTGTTACAAGTTTAGAAGAGCAGATAAAAGCTAAATATTCGAGTGTAAAGAAAATTTACATAGAGGCTAAAAACTTTGAAGGCCATGACAGACCTTGGAAAGTTTAGTTAATTATCTTATTTATAATTTCATAAGAACTTTTTCTGTCTTCAAAGTCTTCTGCCCATGTAGCTATCATTATTTCATCAACATTATAAGACTGTGCCAGCTTATTTAATTTTGTACTCACAATATCTGGAGTTCCGGCAATAAATCTACCCCTGTTATAAGCAATACGTGCACGCTGGTGCGCATTATACTCTATATTTTTAATTTCTTCTAAAGAAGGCAATTCACCCGTAGCACCCATTTCTATGTGCAGCATCCTATAATCAAATTCAGTTATCCAGTCCTGTACCTTTTGATCATCTTCACTGCAAAAAGCAAATATACCTACATTAACTTTTGGCTCTGCAAGCTCTGCCGAAGGACGAAAACTATCGCGATATAATGCTACAACCTCCGGGCCGCCATACGGGTTTATAAAATGGGCAAATGATAAAGCCATACCCAAATGTGCGGCAAACTGTGCACTGCCACCGCTTGATGTAAGTATCCAGAATTCGGGCAGAATTTCAGGGATAGGGTATGCCTTAACTTTTTCATGAACGGTATCAGGTAAATCTTCGTTACGTAAAAATGCCCTTACATCAACCAACTGCTGTACAAAGTCTTTTTCGCTAAATGTATTTGCAGGATTAAGTAAATGTGCCGATAGTCTGTCGCCACCCGGTGCGCGTCCTATCCCCATATCTATACGGCCGGGAAACAGTGTGGCAAGCATGCCAAAATTTTCACTCGCTTTAAGCGATGTATGGTTGGGCAGCATAATACCGCCAGAACCCACTCTTATGTTTTTTGATTGTGAGGCAAGATAGGGGATAAGTACTTCTGGAGTTGTACCTGCAACCAGTTTAAAGTTATGATGTTCACTTACCCAATACCGTTCAAAACCAAGCTCATCAGCTAACTGTACTAATTTACCTGAATTCATCAGTGCTTCATGTGCAGTTTCATTTCTTGCTATCTGAGATTGATCGAGTACGCTTATTTTTATTTTTGACATAGATGTTTTCTTAAATGTAACATACAAAGTTACAGAAACAAAATGATTATAATTAATTATATGCAGAAATAATACAGCATACTGTTTAAACAAAAAAGATATTGTAGTTTAATACAATATCTTTCTCATCTATATATAACGTTTATTATTTATGATTCGATGAATCCTTTTACTTTGTCGTCTGACGATGGAAGTTCAAATATCTCTAAACCAAACTGATCTACAGCAGCAATAACATGATCAAAAATATCTCCCATAACCTTTTCATGGACTAACCATTGCTTGTCTGATGTAAAGGCGTATATTTCTATTGGTATTCCTTTATCTGTTGATTGTAACTGCCTGCACATTACTATCATTTCCTGGTTAATACCGGGATTAGATTTAAGGTATTCTAAAATGTATGTCCTGAATAAACCTAAATTTGTAAAGTTTCTTCCGTTAACGGCAAGGCTTTTATCTATTTTATTATCAATATTATATTGTTGTATTTCATCCTGCCTTTCAGATATATATTGAGTTAATAACTGTATTTTTTTAAAACCTTCAAGTTCATTATCCTTTAAAAAATGAACACTGTTGGCTTTAATTAAAATATGCCTTTTTATTCGTCTTCCACCAGAGTCAAACATACCCCTCCAATTTTTAAATGAATCTGATATAAGGCTGTATGTAGGTACTGTGCTTGTAGTAAAATCCCAATTGCGGACTTTGACTGTAGCCAGATTTATTTCTGTTACAAAACCGTCTGCACCATATTTATCAAGTGTAATCCAGTCACCAATCCTAACCATATCGTTTACACTTACCTGAATACTTGCTACGAAACCTAAAATGGTATCTTTAAAAATAAGCAATATAATAGCTGATATAGCACCAAATGTACTTAATAGGGCTACCATTTTTACATTAAAAAGTATCATAATCATAGATGTGATACCAAATATCCATAGTATTATCATTACTACCTGTATATAGCTGTCTATTGGCTTATCATTATATGCAGGCTGTTCTTTTAAATAATCCTTCGTAGAATTAAAGATGCTTCGGATTATCCACAATACCACAATTATAGTAGATATAGTCACTATTTTAGAAAATATACTTTCTAACGTTTCAAAATGTTCAAAGAGAACAGGTATTATTTTGTCTAAAAAAAGAATAGGAACAATGTATGCAAAATATTTTGCTACATTATTTTTAAGCAAAAAATCATCATAAGTTGTTTTAGTCCTTTTAGATATATTTTTTAAAAATGATA
>JBQGDD010000155.1:0-1526 GCA_052038845.1 Dyadobacter sp.
GTTGTAAACCTGACCTGAAAATAGAAGACGCGCCCGCCTTAAAAAAAAGCCTCCGTCGCCGCCCCATGACCTGTCGCACTGCTCACAGCCCAAATCGGGATTAGTTTCCAATAACCTGTTATAACGCGCCTGTACATAGCCCCTTACGGAAATTCGGTCATACCATTTTTTTGAATCGGGCGGATAGGCAGTATTACTTAATAATACATTCTGTGCATTTACCCCTAAAACTATTAAAAATAGTGTGAGCGATAAAGTTGTTCGTAATTTCATTTTTGTTCGTTTCGTTTCGTGCGGCAAAAATATTGTGAAAGATTTAAGGACGTGTTAAGCTACGGTTAACAAGGTGTATGCTTAACATTAAATTGATGATTTGAGAATGTACCGGATACAATTTGTTAACAATTGTAAAGTGTTTTGTTTTATATCATTTACAGTAATAGAGAAAGTACCGTATCAATATAAATTTTTCTAAATTTGCATACTAACAACACTATATTATATATGTTACAGGCAGAGGGTACACTACTTACTACACAACTGGAAGACTATTTTAATAAGTTCAGACACAATATTATTGGTATTGAGCAGGAATTTGAATCACCCTTTGGTAAGCAGAAAATTGTATATACAGACTGGACCGCAAGCGGAAGGCTTTACAGACCTATAGAGGAAAAAATGATAAATGAGTTTGGACCTTTTGTAGCCAACACGCATACAGAAACAACAGTTTCAGGTACCGCAATGACAAATGCCTACCATGAAGCCAGGCATATAATAAAAGAGCACGTTAATGCCTCATGTGATGATGTGCTTATTACTGATGGTACAGGCATGACAGGTGTTATAAATAAATTTCAGCGGATATTGGGGCTTAAAATGCCCGAAAACCTTAGGCAATATGCTAACATACCTGAAGAAAAAAAGCCGGTAGTTTTTATTTCTCACATGGAACACCATTCTAACCAGACATCGTGGTTAGAAACAATAGCAAAAGTGGTTGTTATGCCCGCCTGCCCACAGGGGCTTATATGTATTGACAGTTTTAAGGAGTTATTGGAGCAGTATAAAGACCATACTTTGAAAATAGTATCTGTTACAGGATGTTCTAATGTTACGGGAATAAAAACACCTTATCATGAGGTTGCAAAGCTGATACACAGCTATGGGGGAGTGTGTTTTGTAGATTTTGCCTGTTCGGCACCCTATGTAAAAATAGATATGCACCCTGAAGATGAGAGTGCAGCACTTGATGCGGTATTTTTTTCTCCGCATAAATTTTTAGGAGGTCCCGGTACATCAGGTGTTTTAATATTTAATAAAAAACTTTACAGAAATATGATACCCGACCATCCGGGTGGGGGTACAGTAAGCTGGACGAACCCCTGGGGTGAACATAAATACCTTGATAATATCGAAGAGCGGGAAGACGGTGGCACACCAGGTTTTTTACAGGTAATTAAAACCGCACTTGCCATAAAGCTAAAAGAGCAGATGGGTATAGAAAATATACTTAAACGTGAAGA
>JBQGDD010000156.1:0-1559 GCA_052038845.1 Dyadobacter sp.
GAAAGAAACTCAGCAATACCTATTTCTTTTGACCACCTGTTGAATTCACGTCGGTTTGCTTCTACAATAATTAAAGAAGAGAACGTTTTTGGAGACAGGCTTATTGAAGATTACATGAAAGATAATGCACAAATGCAATTGCTTGAAGCAGAGCGTATAAAAGATAAGATACGTAATTTTGAGCAGGATATGTGGAATTATTAAAAGTATATTTATCTAAATTTTATAAAAACTCTTACCGTAAGGTAAGAGTTTTTTATTTTTGTCAAATGAAAGATTTCATTATTGTAGGTGCCGGCATTGCAGGGATAAGTTTTGCAGAGACTGCATATATCGAGAATAGGTCATTTACTGTTATCACTGATTCTTCCCAAAATTCAAGTTTTGTTGCGGCAGGTATATATAATCCTGTGATATTAAAACGCTTTAGCCTGCCTATGGATTCAAAAAGGCATTTAGAATACAGTAAATCTTTTTACGATACTATCCAAAAGCGGCTGTCAATAAAGTTTGATTATAATATACCTGTTTATAGAAAGTTTACTTCATTTGAGGAGCAAAATAATTGGTTTGAGGCATCAGATAAAATAACTTTAGCTCCCTTTCTAAGTCCTGAGCTGGTTCATAAAACATATAAATATCTTCCTGCTTTATATGGCTTTGGCAGGGTTTTACACACCGGATATATAGATACGGAGGTATTGCTCAATAATTATCACAAGTTTCTTTACGAGAATGGCAACCTGATAAATGAAAGATTTGATTTTGATGAATTTGCAATAGGCAGTGAGTATGTTACCTATAAAGGCATCAAGGCAAAGCATATAGTATTTGCAGAAGGATTTGGAATTCACAACAACCCTTATTTTAATTACCTTCCTTTAGACGGTACAAAAGGCGAACTTTTACTTATAAGAGCACCTTTGCTTAAGCTGGATGTAATTATAAACGGTGGTATTTTTATATTCCCGTTGGGAAATGACATATACAAAGTTGGTGCAACATATGAATGGTATGATAAATCTCCTGAACCAACTGAAGCAGGTAAAAACGAACTGGTTGGGAAACTGGATGAGTTAATAACCTGTAACTACGAAGTAATAGGGCATTATGCAGGTATAAGACCTACGGTAAAAGACAGGAAGGCACTCATTGGTACTCATCCTGAATATAGTAATGTCCATTTGCTTAATGGGTTAGGCACCAGAGGAGTAATGCTTGGGCCGCCTTTAGCTAAGGATTTATATAATTGTATAATAAATGGTAATGAGATAGATAAATCTGTAAACCTTACCAGATTTAAACGTTAGTGTGCTTGTTCCAGTCTTTTTTATAGCTTATAAAAAAGTTTATCCATATATTTCGTGAAAGGCGCATTATAACAGGCATAAATATAATCAGCGTAGCAATAATAGCATAAAAAGATATTTCAAGGGTAGTTTTAATAAAAACATAGGAGATAATGAATGCTGCTACACTAATGGCAACACCTAAACCATAGCTAACATACATTGCCCCATAAAAAAAGGAAGGTTCAATTTTGTAATGCAGTCCGCAGT
>JBQGDD010000157.1:0-1539 GCA_052038845.1 Dyadobacter sp.
CAGAATGCATTAATCTTCCCGGTTTCAGCCGAAGAAAGAGAAGGTGTTTTCAATGAGTATCAAATAGAAATGGCTGACTTAATAGAGAAGCGAAAGAAGTCTGTGGAAAATAGAGACAGAGAATTAAGGGAAGAAATAAAAAGAATACAAAGTCGTTTATCTGTGAAATTAAATAGAAGAATATCTAACTACATTTCGGACGAGTATTTAGATGCGTTAATTCCCGGGGTTATCGAAGTTGCTTTTCCGGAAGTATTTTTTAACGAAGATGGCACATTAAAAGATAATCCAGGATTCGATGTGACACTTGGAAATCCTCCGTGGGAAATTTGGAAACCCAATTCTGATGAATTTTTTACGACATATGACCCAGGATATAGGAAAATAAATACTAGTACCAAGAAGAAAAAACGTCAAAAAGAGCTTATAAGTCAAATTGATGGGCTTGAAGCAAAGTGGAAATGGAATCAAAAATATTATGCTGAGGGTAGCCAATTTGTAACGCAGTCTGGTAAATACAGATACCAAAAAATGAAGATTGATGGGAAGATGACAGGATCAGATATCAATCTTTATAAAACTGCTGTTGAAAGGAATTATCAAATCCTAAAAAAGAATGGTGTTACTTCTTACTTGGTTCCGAGTGGGACATATACGGATCTAGGAGCGTCAGCGATTAGGAAGCTATTGTTTGAGGAGTCGACCCTAAAAGAGATTCTTGGGTTTGAGAATACAAAAGGTATTTTTGAAGATGTTCACCGAAGTTATAAATTTGCTGTTGTTACTTTCATTAAAGGAGCTCCTTCTGATACATTTGATGCCTTTTTTTACAGAAGGGAATTGGAAGATGTTGAGATAAGTGAGACGAAGTTTAAATATCCGGTTGAAGTGAGTGAGAAATTGTCTCCTTCCAGTAAATCAGTCATTGAGTTTAGAAACGAAAAGGAATTTGCAGTTATAAAAAAAATGAGTAAAAAGCGTCTATTGGTGGATTGGGAAACTAGTTTTAAAATGAGTACAGATTTGCATAGAACAAATGATAGTGGGCTGTTTAATTCCTTACAGGAGTCTGATTTTCCAATGTTTGAAGGTAGGAATATTTTTAATTATGAAATCGTATCCTCTCCAACTTTTGGTATAAAAAAAGAAGATGTAATAGTTAAATTCGGGGAAGATAAGTTGCTACTTAAACTTGGAGTAGACAGGCTAGCATTTAGAGATGTTGCGTCTAGTACTAATAAAAGAACAATGATAGCAGGAATCATACCAAAAGGTAGTTTGTGTGCAAATACATTAACCACTAAAGATGTTGTGAAATCACAAACTAATGAATCGGAAGACAAGCTTTTACTAGGTTTTTTTAATTCATTTATTTTCGATTTTCTAATTAGAAGAAGAGTAACGACTCACTTGAGTATGTTCTATATTTATCAAATGCCTGTACCTCAAAGAAACGAGGTAAAATATGGCGAAGAAATCATTAATCGTGTTAGTTTAATTCTCCGCTCTGATAAATTGTTATGCGAATATAAAAATGAA
>JBQGDD010000158.1:0-9657 GCA_052038845.1 Dyadobacter sp.
CATGCTCCAGCAGTTCTTTATCAATTTCATCATATACTTCAAGCATCTCTGGGTTGACTATTCCCATATCCATACCATGCTGAATAGCGTGGTATAAAAAAGCTGAATGCATAGCCTCCCTTACCCTGTCATTTCCCCTAAAGGAAAACGACACATTACTTACACCGCCACTAACATGGGCATAGGGTAAATTCTCACGTATCCATTTTGCAGCACTGAAAAAATCAACAGCATTTTTACGATGTTCTTCCATACCCGTGGCAACGGGAAAAATATTAGGGTCGAAAATAATATCTTCGGGAGGAAAGCCTACTTTATCTACCAGAATATCATAGCTTCTTTTACAAATATCAATACGCCTTTGGTAGGTATCAGCCTGTCCTTCCTCATCAAAAGCCATTACAATTACGGCAGCACCATACCGTTTTACTTTTTTCGCCTGATTTATAAAATTTTCCTCACCCTCTTTAAGGCTGATAGAGTTTACTACGCTTTTACCCTGTGTTACTTTTAACCCTGCTTCTATAATTTCCCATTTAGAACTGTCTATCATAACAGGCACACGCGCAATATCGGGTTCGGCGGCAATAAGGTTTAGGAATGTAGTCATGGCATGTACACCATCCAGCATTCCCTCATCCATATTGATATCAATAATCTGTGCGCCACCCTCTACCTGTGCACGGGCAACATCAAGTGCTTCTTCATACTTTTCTTCCTTAATGAGCCGTAAAAACTTACGGGAACCTGTAACGTTTGTACGTTCTCCAATATTTATAAATGCCAGCCCCCCAGCCCCCGAAGGGGGAGTTATGCTAAACGGACGATAAGGGAGTATCAGCGGCTCAAGACCTGACAATGAAAGGCTCCCCAACGCATCCAATTGAGGTGTTATATCTTCAGAGTAGAAAATTCCCCCTTTGGGGGTTAGGGGGCTTACTGCCTCAGCTATCAATTTTATATGCTCCGGGGTGGTACCGCAGCACCCGCCAATAATATTTACTAGGTCATCATCAAGATATTCTTTAATCAGCTTTTGCATTTGTTGTGGAGTCTGGTCATATTCGCCAAACGCATTAGGCAGACCCGCATTAGGGTGTGCCGATATATTAAGTGTTGTATTATGCGCCAGCCTTTTAAGATACGGCTTTAGCTGATCTGCTCCCAGTGCGCAATTAAAACCTATACTTAACAACGGAATGTGTGATATGGAGATAAGGAATGCCTCTACCGTTTGCCCTGAAAGCGTACGTCCAGAAGCATCGGTTATTGTACCGCTCACCATTATGGGGATATCTACTCCCAATTCTTCCTTAATTTCTTCTATAGCAAATAGTGCTGCTTTGGCATTAAGGGTATCAAAAATGGTTTCTACCAAAAGGATATCTACCCCGCCGTCTATAAGGGCTTTTACCTGCTCCCGGTAAGCAATGCGCAAATCGTCGAAAGTAACGGCACGGTAGCCGGGGTCATTAACATCTGGGCTCATGCTGGCGGTACGGTTTGTTGGACCAATAGAACCGGCTACAAAACGGGGTTTGGCAGGGTCTTTAGCGGTGAACTCATCGGCGGCATCACGGGCTATGCGCGCCGACTCATAGTTAAGTTCATACACTATATCTTCCAGATGGTAATCTGCCATGCCTATGGTAGTACCACTAAATGTATTGGTTTCTACAATATCAGCTCCTGCTTCAAAATACTGGCGGTGTACATCTTTAATAGCGTGCGGCTGTGTAAGCGAAAGTAAATCGTTATTCCCCTTTAAAGGATGCGGAAAGTCTTTAAAGCGTTCGCCCCTAAAGTCTTCTTCGGTAAAATTATAACGTTGCAGCATCGTACCCATTGCACCATCCAGTACCAGTATCCTGCTTTTAAGGGCTTCGTGTATTTTTGACATAATTTTTTAGTTCCAAGTTTAAGGTTTGAAGATGCCTATAAGCACCTCAATTCTTTATCTAAAAATATGTCATCAAAAAGGGAGTGAGAATAGTGCCGTGAGCACTATTCCTGTGTTATCTATCCACTTACTGTGGTAGAATTTAGCACCTTCTTTAAGTATAAAGGGTTGCTAAGGCTTCAACGGGTCTATTCCCTCTGCCTTTCGTGATAACATATTCAGTGTGTAAAAGAACACAGCAAAGTAATGGAATAAAATTTTATTAAACAAGTACCTTTTGTTTTTCTATAGTCTCCAGCACACCCTCAAATAAAGCATCAGCCGCCGCCTCTTTATTCCTGTATGCTGCGGTTACAAATTTGTGGCTCACGCCCTGGCTTTCTGCTAAAAATCGTATGCCTTTTTCAAAGCTATCGGGTAAAAAAGCCAGTGTTTCGTTTATAGATACTATACTGAAACCGCTTCTTATCAACTGTATATAATCTGCGGCAAGCTGGGTGCTGTCAGTAGCATCTACAGCAATTACATTTTCCAGGTTATTGTTATACACATAATTTAGTACATCTTCCATTTTAAAGGGTATGGCAAACTGTATAAAGTTTGCCTCCCATGAAAAGTTAGCGCCTTCTTTTTCATAAAAAGCAACAGTAGAATTGGTTATTACCGGAAAGCGTATATCAAGCTGCTGATCGAGTATCAGGTTTTTTCTTTCCTTAAGCACTTTATTTATCAGTGCGCTCCCGGTATTTCCTATACCAAAGAGTATTATATTTATTTTTCGGGTCATGGCTACTTAATTTTTTTAAAAGAAACTACCCCCGGCGCCGAAACCGGGGACAGTTCTTCACAAACAAACAAAAACAACTTAAAACAAACTAAACTATGCGTTGCCTGCATCAGCTATAGGCATATTCTTTATACAGTACTAAATCCACCAGGATATTGTTTACCAGTGTATTATAAGCCGGGCTTCTGGATTGTACTCCTTTTATCCAGTCCTGCAGCACATCGAGCGATACCGTTGCGGCAGGTTTCAGCTTTATTTCTATACTGTTAAACCCGGGTGTGGTTTTTGCTCCCGCTTTGCTTTCATTAAGGCTTCCAGTAATTTCTACCTGAAGCGACTTTAAGTCAATACCCTGCTCTGCCGCTACAAGCTGGCCGAGGGCATTAATGCAGCCGGCAAAGCCCGCTAATATATATTCGTAAGGATTTGGACCTTCAAGCTCCGGGTATTTTGTGTTTTGGCTTATCCTTAAATCTGTATTAAGCGTTTTTACTACAAACTGGCTGTTGTTACCTGTGTATCCCAGCACACTGATTGATTTTGTATTCATATCTGCAATTTTTAGTGGTTACTGTTAAATAAAAAAGGCTCTTTTGGAAGTGTTACCAAAAGAGCCCGAAATCTGAATTATAAACTAAAAGATTAACTCGTTCGCTTTGGTATAGGTACATGTATCCTGTGCATCCATGTAAAACAGATGTGCTGGCGGCAGATAGTATATGTATTTAAAATGTTCATTATTATTATTTCTATAGTATTTGTAATAAAAAAGCCCCGCTGTATGGCGGGGGCTTTACTAATTTTTATAATTATTCAAATTTAAAATCAGGCAACAGCATCCCCCGCGGAAATATTCCACATGGTATGACGGTATTGACAGATTGTAAATTTCATTTTGTCGTGATTTTGAATAACAAACTTCTGAACTATTTTTTTAATACACAAACAAAATCTGAAAAATTTTTATTACATCGTTATAGCATATTATTAGTATTGCTACAAACAATATTATAGAGCCGAATTATTTAACTAACATCTTTTTAGTTATAATTTCACTATTATCACTAATCAGGCTGTACAGGTATAGTCCCGGTTTAAATGCACTTGCCTCGAGTGTAACTGTACCTTTCTCCTCTCTTAATTTAAACTCTTTTAAGCTTTCTCCACTTAAATTAAATACCATGAGCACTACATTTTGTACTCCTTTAGGAAAAGAATAGGCTATCTCTGTACTGTTATCAAACGGATTTGGTGTATTTTGCCCTAAATAAAAGCCTTTTTCAGCAATTTTATCCATTTCGGTAGTAGTAAAATTATCTTTAGAAACCACATATGTTTTAGCCTCGGCTAATTGCTTTTTAAGGTCTTCAACCTCTTCTGATAATTCCTGAATACCTTTAGTTAATACAGATATTATACCGTTATAATTCACACTTTTGTATGTACCTACTCCCTCTTCGCTATGATTAGCAACCAGTTCGGGCAGTACCTTCTCTAACTCCTGGGCTATAAAGCCATGCTGTACCACATCCGGAAACGAAATATTAAATTTATTATCTGTTTTAAAGGTATATGTTACTGGATTAAGCGAGTTTATAAGTTCTAAAGCAGAATCTTCCGGTGTTATGTCCTGTTTAAATTGCTCATCAGATGTAAATGTTGCGCTTGTAGCTATAATTGGCCCTTTAAAATCGGCTGCTATAAAGTTAGCCGAAGGTATCGTAACATCACCTTTTGCAACAAGTAGCCCTTTTGCAAACCTTGATACTACACCTACCTGATAAATTTCTAATCTTGCAGAAATTGGGTCATAAAACCCAAAATCTGTAGAACCATTTGACTTAAATGATGCTGCCAAAGTGGATTGTGCGGATGTAAAGCTATCAGCAAATTTTATATCCAAACCTCTCCCAGCTGCGCTGGTACTTATATATTGTATAAATGCCTTTGTTTCAGCCGAGCTATAACCCATGACTAAAGCCTTTCCTTCATCCTGAATTCTAAGCCCGTGCAGGCGTTGCCCTGATGGAGGGGTTATTAATTCACCTAATGAGAGCCAACGGTCTGTAGCACCAAATGTGAAGTCTGTACCGTTTTGTAATTGTGTAAAAACCCCCGGTCTAAACCTGAAAACTTCCTGTGTACCCAAGTTTGATGGTGGAATTGTTGATAACACTGCTCCTTGAGAACGGTTTTGTGAAAAGCCTACCATGCTAATTAGCAGGAAAGCTGAAATAGTAATTTTCTTCATAATTAAAAGATTTTAAGATTATGTTAAAATTAGTTGACTTATTGTTTCGAAAAATTTTGACGCTTATAATTTAACAGAACATTAACCAGTGTTTATTAAGCATAATTCTCTGTTAATCAGTATTTTATATTTATTTTTTAACTATTTATTCATATTACTATTACATCAATAAGAATGCTGCAACTTAATAAGTATTAAAATTTCTCTATTTAAATATGCTTTCATACATTTGCAGTATCAAAATTCAGAGGAAAGATTTGTACTGATTGCAACCTCATTAAAAAATGCTAAAGCAGGACTTACTCCCTTTAGCATTCCACGCAATTTCTTTTCTCGCTTAAAAATTATATTATAATTATGGCATATTTATTTACGTCAGAATCAGTGAGCGAAGGACATCCTGATAAAATAGCTGACCAGATTTCGGATGCATTAATTGATAACTTCCTTGCTTTTGACCCGGACTCTAAAGTAGCATGTGAAACACTTGTTACAACAGGGCAGGTAATACTTGCAGGTGAAGTAAAATCTAAAATTTACCTCGATGTACAGCAAATAGCCCGCGAGGTTATTAAAAAAATAGGCTATACAAAAAGTGAGTACATGTTTGAGGCTAACTCATGTGGAGTACTTTCGGCAATACACGAGCAGTCTCAGGACATTAATCAGGGTGTTGACAGGAAAACCAAAGAAGAGCAGGGTGCCGGAGACCAGGGAATGATGTTTGGCTATGCTACCAATGAAACAGAAGATTATATGCCACTGGCACTTAACCTTTCTCATAAACTGTTACAGGAGCTTGCAGTACTTCGCCGTGAAAACAGCGAAATTACTTACCTGCGCCCTGATGCAAAAAGCCAGGTAACCTTAGAGTATGATAACGATAATAAGCCTGTAAGGATAGAGGCTATTGTTATCTCTACGCAACATGATGATTTTGCCGATGAGCCTACAATGCTTGCTAAAATTGAAAAGGATATTAAAGAGATATTAATTCCGCGTATCATAAAAAGCAACCCACAATATGCACATTTGTTTAATGATGCTATACAATATCACATTAACCCTACCGGAAAATTTGTAATTGGTGGGCCTCATGGCGATGCCGGGCTTACTGGGCGTAAAATTATAGTAGATACTTATGGTGGTAAAGGTGCTCACGGTGGTGGTGCTTTTTCAGGTAAAGATCCGAGTAAAGTTGACCGTAGCGCAGCCTATGCTACACGCCATATTGCCAAAAACCTTGTAGCTGCCGGCATTGCCGATGAAATACTGGTTCAGGTATCTTATGCTATTGGCGTAGCTAAACCAATGGGTATTTATATCAATACTTACGGGACTGCTAAAGTTGACCTTAAGGATGGTGAAATCGCTAAAAAAGTAGAGCAGTTATTTGATATGCGACCTTACTTTATTGAACAGCGACTTAAATTAAGAAACCCTATATACAGTGAAACTGCTGCCTATGGACACATGGGTCGCAAGCCGGAAACAGTTACCAAAGTTTTTACAGCTCCAAACGGTGAAGAAAAATCGATTAAAGTTGAGTTATTTACATGGGAAAAACTGGACTATGTAAATAAAGTAAAAGAGGCTTTCGGGCTTTAGTAGTTATACAATAATTAATAGCGTGCTGCCTACACAATAGTCAGCACGCTTTTTGTTTATATAGTATATTATTTTGTATTTTTCGATTATGAAAAAACTCCTAATGTTTATAAGTTATTTTGTATGGTTTTGGGCTGCATCACAGGATATTATTCCTGTACATATGCTTTCTAAAACACAATCTGCTTCAGAAACCTATGTAGGGGCGGATGCTTTCGGATGGCAATACAGCATTAGAGGCAATGAGTTTATAAAGCATAATGGCAATCAGGCTTTAAAATTTAAAGCCCTCACACTTGGGAAAATTAGCCGTGTAGATATACAGAACCCACTACAGATAGTCTTGTTTTACAGGGATTTTAATACTGCTGTATTGTTAGACAATCAGCTAAATGAAACTGCAAGGATAAATTTTTCTGAACTTGAAAAAGAACTTATTGCAGAAGCTGTAGGTCTTGCCTCTCAAAACAGGCTTTGGATATATGACATAAATACCCAGCAGATAGGGCTGTACGGTCTCGCACAAAAAAAGTTTAAAACTATCACCCCACCTTATAATAGCGGTATAAAAGTTTATCACTCAGATTATAACTACTTTTACTGGGTTGACAATAAAAATAATTATTACAGGGTTAATCTTTTTGGCAGTGTAAACTCTTTAGGTCCTGTACCTGATTTTGAACAGGTACAGTTACTTTCTGCAAACATTATTATATACCGTAAAGCAAATGAATTGCTTTATTATAATACTGCTGACAATACAACCCAAAAAATTAAAGTTGAAGAAAAAACGTTCAGGAGTTTTTATTATACCGGACAAATTTTGTCTATTTTTACAGACACCGATATTATTCAATATAAAATTATACTACCTAAATAATGCATATAGCTGTAGCCGGAAATATAGGTGCCGGAAAAACCACGTTAACAGGACTCTTAGCAAAACACTTTAAGTGGGAACCCCATTATGAAGATGTAGTAGATAACCCCTACTTAGATGATTTTTACCATCAGATGGAGCGCTGGTCGTTTAACCTGCAAATTTATTTTCTCAATACCCGTTTTAGCCAGATTATGCAGATACGGGAAAGCGGCAAAAACATTATACAGGACAGGACAATATATGAAGACTCTCATATTTTTGCACCTAACCTGCACGCAATGGGGCTTATGACAAACAGGGACTTTAATAACTATAAATCGCTGTTTGATCTTATGGAAGGTTTTATAGGTGCACCTGATTTGCTGATTTACCTGCGAAGCTCTATACCCAACCTTGTAAAGCAGATACACAAACGTGGGCGCGAATACGAAAATTCAATCTCTATAGATTACCTGAGCAGGCTTAATGAAAGATATGAAGCCTGGATTCAGGGTTATGATAAAGGAAAGCTCCTTATAATAGATGTAGATAAATGCGATTTTGTAGATAACCCCGAAGATTTAGGTGATATTGTAAATAAAATTAATGCTGAAGTCAATGGGCTTTTTTAAATAAACTATAAATGAAATAATGTACATAGCAAATAAGCCTTTGATATTCTCAAAGGCTTATTTGTTGATTGTAAAGTGGAAGGGTTAATTAACATCTTCTGTAAACTCTCCAATTTTTTTGTTTACTTCTTCTTCAGTACATTCAAATACTCTTTCGCTTTTTTCTGTCTCTTCCTTACTGATAATTGTAAAAATTGTAACAGTAGCTCTAACTGTACCGTCGGATTTATTTTGTTTATCTAACGACACTTCCCTACTTACGTCCTGTCCTGTAACAACAGGCTGCTCTATAGCCGTAGTGTTTACAGTATCGCGCTCATCAGGCGTATTGCCATGCCCGCCTAATATCGGGGCAATAACAAGCCCTATAAGGCACGTTAATTTTATAAGTATATTCATAGATGGACCAGATGTATCTTTAAACGGATCGCCCACAGTATCTCCTGTTACGGCAGCCTTGTGCGCGTCAGAGCCTTTATAGGTCATTTCGCCGTTTATCATTACACCTGCCTCAAAAGATTTTTTAGCGTTATCCCATGCTCCACCTGCGTTATTCTGAAATACCGCCCAAAGCACACCCGAAACCGTAACACCTGCCATATAGCCACCAAGCATTTCAGCTACAAGCTGGTTATTATCAGGATAAATAAGCATCCCTAAAAGAACAATTGCAATTGGAAAACCAATAGTAAGAATACCTGGCAGCATCATTTCGCGTAACGCCGCTTTGGTAGATATTGCTACACACTTACCGTATTCAGGTTTGCCTGTACCTTCCATAATGCCGGGTATTTCCCTAAACTGCCTTCTTACCTCATATACCATATCCATAGCGGCTTTACCAACCGAGTTCATTGCCAGTGCAGAAAATACTACAGGAACCATACCCCCCACAAACAACATAGCCAGTACAGGAGCTTTAAATATATTAATACCGTCTATACCTGTAAAGGTTACATAAGCCGCAAATAACGCCAAAGATGTTAATGCCGCCGAAGCAATAGCAAAACCTTTACCGGTTGCCGCCGTAGTATTACCCACAGAGTCTAAAATATCGGTACGGGTACGCACTTCTTTAGGCAGTTCGCTCATTTCGGCAATACCGCCTGCGTTATCAGATATTGGTCCAAAAGCATCTATAGCGAGCTGCATGGCTGTTGTAGCCATCATAGCCGAAGCCGCAAGTGCCACACCATAAAACCCTGCAAAAGCATACGATGCCCAAATAGCACCCGCAAAAAGCAATATAGTTGGGAATGTAGAAACCATACCCGTTGCCAAACCTGCTATTATATTAGTACCTGCACCAGTGCTTGATTTTTGCACAATGGCAAGTATAGGTTTTTTACCAAGCCCTGTATAATATTCTGTTACCGAAGATATAACACCACCTACAACTAAACCAACTATAGCGGCATAGAACACTCTCATTGACGATATCTCTTTTGCCTCTTCTCCATAAAACTCCATCCTCATAGTGTCAGGCAGCATATACTTTACTAAAAAATAACAGGATACAGCCACAAGTATAATTGATACCCAGTTGCCTACATTAAGCGCATTTTGAACCTGTGCCTCTTTAGCGTCATTGCTTTTAATTTTAACCAGCATTGTGCC
>JBQGDD010000159.1:0-17001 GCA_052038845.1 Dyadobacter sp.
AGTCCGTCTTTAAGCGGTGCCCATATGATGTTGCTAAGTGCTTCTCCAATGGCAGTACGGCTTCCTGCCACAGGATCTACCAGTGCAGCAACAGGAGAGTGTCCAATAGAGGTTGCAACACCTTCTTTACCGTTATAATCCAGTGCCATAACACCGCAATTGTTTAATGGTAGTTGTAAAGGCCCGGCACATTGCTGTTTGGCTACTTTACCGCCCACGCAACGGTCAACTTTATTGGTAAGCCAGTCTTTACATGCTACAGCTTCAAGCTGTAAAACTTTATCAAGTTCTTGATATATATCAGCATTTTCAACTGTAAAAGCAACTTCTGATCTTAAATCAATTGCTCTATACCTAATTGGAACTTTTTTATCGGTCATTATTGTTTTAGGAGAAGAGCCAAACATATCTTCAAGTGCAAAATCCATTGGTTTTGCTCCCGTTGTGGCACTCTCAAAAGTAAAGCGGTGGTCACCTGTTACATCACCCACTTCATACATTGGCGAACGCTCCCGGTCGGCAATACGTTGTAGCGTATCAACATCTTTTTGCCCTATTACAAGCCCCATACGTTCCTGGCTTTCATTACCAATAATTTCTTTGGCAGAAAGAGTAGGGTCGCCTACCGGCAGTTTATCAAGGTCTATTTTTCCACCCGTTTCTTCTACAAGCTCGCTAAGGCAGTTTAAGTGCCCACCCGCGCCATGATCGTGAATAGAAACTATTGGGTTATTATCACTTTCTACCATACCCCTAACGGCATTGGAAGCACGTTTTTGCATTTCGGGATTAGAACGCTGTATAGCATTAAGCTCTATACCACTGCTAAATTCTCCTGTATCAGCAGATGATACAGCAGCACCGCCCATACCTATACGGTAGTTTTCGCCACCCAGTATTACAACTTTATCGCCTGTCTGCGGTTTTTGTTTTTTGCTTTGGCTTTCTTTACCATAGCCAACACCACCTGCAAGCATTATAACTTTATCAAACCCCAGTTTACGGGCATCTTCTTCGTGTTCGAATGTTAATACCGAACCCGTAATAAGTGGCTGCCCGAACTTATTACCAAAATCAGAAGCACCGTTAGATGCCTTGATTAAAATATCCATAGGGGTTTGGTAAAGCCATTTGCGCTCATCCATTCCTTTTTCCCAAGGGCGGTTTTCTTCAAGGCGGGAGTAAGAGGTCATGTACACCGCTGTCCCAGCAAGCGGAAGCGAACCCTGCCCCCCGGCAAGCCTGTCGCGTATTTCACCACCGCTACCTGTTGCAGCACCGTTAAAAGGCTCTACAGTAGTAGGGAAATTGTGTGTTTCTGCTTTTATCGAAATAACCGAATCAAATTCTTTAGTGTCGTAATAATCCGGTTTATCTGCTGTTTTAGGTGCAAACTGTGTTACACGCGGACCTTTTATAAAAGCTACGTTATCTTTATATGCCGAAACAATATCGTTAGGGTTTTCTACCGATGTTTTCTTAATCATCTTAAACAGTGAAGATGGTTTTTCTTCTCCGTCTATTACAAAAGTACCGTTGAATATTTTATGACGGCAGTGCTCACTGTTTACCTGAGAAAAACCAAAAACTTCAGAGTCAGTAAGGTTTCTGCCCAGCTTTATAGCAAGGTTTCTTAAATAATCTACTTCTTCAGCATTTAATGCCAGCCCTTCCTTTTCATTATAAGCAGCAATGTCTGTTACTTCAAGTATAGGCTCAGGCTGTATGTTTATGGTATAAATTTCCTGATTAAGACCATGATATTTTTGCGATAGCATAGGGTCGAAATCAGCATATTCTTCTTCTGTTTTTAAGAATTCTTCTATACGGATTATGCCTGTTATGCCCATATTTTGCGTTATTTCTACCGCATTGGTGCTCCAGGGAGTTATCATGGCAGCACGGGGACCAACAAAAAAATCCGTCAGTACGGATTTTTCTATTTTATGTGCGTTGCCAAAAAGCCAGTTTAATTTTGAAATATCTTCTGCCGAAAGTTCGTTTTGCGATTGCACCGCAAAAACCGTATTGGTCTGGTTTCCGAAGAAATGAATCATTAGTATGTCGTGTTGTGTTTAAAGCGCAAAATTAGCTATTAATTTGCTGATTTGAAAATTTGGCGATTTGAAATTTAATTTATTTATAACCTAATGTACAGCTTATGATAAATACTCTATTTACCTGGCTTCGGTAATAGAATTATTCTTATTCTTTGATGCAAAAAACTTATTCATACTATATCCCCATACCAAGCCTGCAAGTAGCCAAACAGGTAAGCCTATTAGTACCTTAGCCCATGTAATTTCTTCATTAGAAAAAAACGGCAGCACTATCACCATTAAAAAATACATGATAATACCCCAACCAAGCCCTTCTTTTACCCAGCTCTTTTTATTAAACGGATGTACCCTGTTTATGTCAATATTTTTATAACGTTGGGGTTGGTTATCTAACCAGCGCTTTTTAAGTGGTTTTTTAAACCATATCCATAGTGGAGAGGTAACAGCTAAAATAATAAGCGAAGTAAAATTAGTGAGGCACGGAATAATATCTCCACAGGAAGGGCAGTAGAGTCCAAACCAGTTTTTAAAGGCTGTACCATTTTGAATAGACCATATCCTGCCATCATGAAATGTATTACAGTGCGGGCAGGGAATAATACCTCTTTCATAACGTGGTTTATCTGAGGTTTTATCCTCAAGCATTATCTTAGCTACGCGTTGCCCAAGTAATAATTCATTTATTGCAAGCCCGGGGTTTATCAGCCAATGCAGTACCATAAAATTTTTCCAGTCGTAAACACGATATTTATCTTTATCTACTTCCATATCAAATTACTTAGAAAACAAAAATAAGCAAAAAAAATCCGGCAGTAAAACTCCGGATTTAAATCTATTGCTCTGTTGAATATAAATGGTAAAAATTACTTTCTTGTCATTATAATTTCCATGCTTTTGTATTCTTTCCCATTATGGTTGTCATACATTTCCATTTTTCGTGTGTTTTCATCTATAACGCTGTAAACTTCTCGAACGGGTTTTGCTTTTCCTGTAGCAGGATCTACCATTTCGCCTTTTAATACCATTTTTTGCGATGCAGGACTCATTTTACCCCTCATTACCATCATGCCGGTTCCCATGTTGTCTATCCATGTAGATGTATATTCTTCGGTAGTATTATCAAAAGCAACAGTACTCTTGCCTTCAAAAGGCATACCCATCATATCGCCTTTATAATTGGCTTCCTGGTAACGCCCGCCCATAACCATTTTAATGTTGGCAGAAGAGGTATATTTTTCAGGATTACCATCAGGGCCCATCCAAAAAGTCATTTCACAATTCCATGAACCTTCTTCTTCAGCCAGCATTTTATGGGCATTACCCGGCGTCATGTAGTTTTGCCATGCCTGGGCAATAGCAGCAGAGTCCATTGGCTGCTCCTGTGCGGTTTCCTGCTGTACTATTGTATCCTTTGCAGTTTCTGTTTCACCCGGTGGGGTTGTTTCCTCTTTGCACGCAGTAAAAGTAAGAGCAAGTACCGCCATGCTTAAGTAAATTTTTTTCATAATTGACAGATTAAAAGTTTGTTACTGTAAAATTATGAAAAAATTTGTCAGAAAATTAAATTTCCTATAATTACCAGCTACTGCTTTCATAAGCACCTGTATCGGGCAATGTTCCGTCGCTTCCCCTTGCTACATTTACTATGTCAAAAGGAACCTGCGCTGCAACATTAGTATCTGCCATGTCTTTAGCGGCAGAGTTTTCGCCAATGGCCAGATTGTTTCTTGCTGTATCTTTAAAATCAGGGAGCAGCGTAGTGGAGTTCTCGGCTATCTTACAACTTATATAATTAGGGTTTGTTGCAAATTGATATAGTGGGTTATTTTGGAACTGGTTGTTAAAATCAGCAAATTTTATAAAGCAGTTTCTAAAGGTATAATTAAACTGAGCCTGCCCTTCACTTTCATTTTCGAGCAGTACCCCATAATTAGAGGAACCGTAAAGTATGCAGTTTTCAAATGTGGCAGTAAGGTCGCTTACAAAAATATTTTCGGTACCCTGTAAATAATCTGTTACATATACAGGAACCTGATTAAAGCTGTTAAAGTAATTGGCAAATGTACAGTGCTTAAAGCTGTAAATACCTCCTAAGTTACAGGATAACGATGCCTGGCCTGCATTATTTATTACCAGGTTAGTTGCAGAAATCTGCGACTGCCTTGCCAATATACCATAGTTGGTGCAATTATATACCTGAGAGTTGTTTATAGCTAATTTAGGCGTGGTAAACTCGGCTGTTCTCTGTATAAATATACCAACTACAGCATTTTTTAATGTTAGGTGATTAATACTGTTCTGCTCGCTGCCGGAAAGTAAATAAATACCATTCCATTGCCCGGCTACGTTAGCAAATTGCGGTTCGAGCCTGTCGCCTTCAAATATCACTTCATTTTCCAGAGCTTCGGTGGCTGAATAATCTCCGTTGATAATAAGTGTTCCTGAATCGTCAACAATAAGCCCCGACTCTGCATGAAAATGCACCCTTGCCCCTGCGTTAACGGTAAGAGTACTCCCGTTAGGCACAAAAGCATACCCGTACACTACATAAGGTTTTTCATTAGTCCAGTTTAGTTCTTCTGCCGTGGTTAACTCATGGCCCTGTATATCTGTAGGCATACCGTTAATATTTAACGTTTCTCTTATAACTGTATCAAAAGGTCTGTCGGGTTTTATAAATACAGCATCCTGCACTAAAGTGACCAATTCAACTTTTTGGTAGTTAGAGCCATTATCAAATTCTATCTTGTCGGTATATAAAAATGTTGTTTCGTTGTTGGCATATTCGCTATAATCTATAGTAGTTTCAATAAATATAAAAAGACTGTCCCTTGCTAAAAGCTCTACATTATTAAACACACGACCGGGCATACCATCAACCATAAGCCTGTATTTTGACTGTTCTCCTTCGCCAAGCCTTACACTTGGTATTTTTATATCCCTGTTACTGCGGTTATATACTTTTAGGGTATATGTGCTGGAACCTATGTTTGTAAATACGGTATCAAGATATACGGTATCTCTGGAAAATTCCAGTCCGCCTGTGCTTGGCTCAAAATCAAAATCATCCCGACAGGAGGTAAGAGATAATACAATCCCTGTAAAAACCAGTAGTACTATATATCGCATAGGGCTTAATTTTTTTGTAAAAGTAGCTATTAATTTCAAATTTCTATAGTAACGCTAAACAGTGTTATTTAGTTTGTAAATTGTAAAGTGTTGTTTTGCCTGCCAACAGTCTTTTCTTACCTTTACAAAAAATACTTATATGGCGTTTGATAAAGAAAAAGCACTGGAAATGTGCAGGAAGTTTTCTGAAAATACACTAATGCAAACCCTTGATATTAAATTTACAGATGCAGGCGAAGGCTTTCTTGAAGCTACTATGCCTGTAAACTCCCGTGTGCACCAGCCCATGGGATTATTGCACGGTGGCGCATCGGTTGCTCTTGCAGAAAGTGTGGGCAGTGCCGCTTCTATAATGTTTATCAATCCGGAACTACAGGAAGTTAGGGGTATAGAAATATCTGCAAACCACCTGCGAAGCAAGCGCGACGGAATCGTAACAGGTACTGCAAAAATAATCCATCAGGGCAGGAGCCTGCATTTGTGGGAAGTAAAAGTGACTGATGAATCGGGTAAATTAATATCGCTGTGTAAAATAACCAATATGGTATTACCCAGAAAAAAATAGAAATTACTATAACAAGCTGCTTTGATGGATACTATTTTTTCTGCTTTAAAAAAACATCTTGACAGTAAATTGCCTTTTGCTGTTTACTGTAAGCCGGGTTCAGATACTATTACAGGGGTATTTCAAAAAAATAATGTGGAATATAATACAAGGGATTTTTTTGAAGAAGGATTTGTGTTTGCACCTTTTGAATTTGAAAAGGCCGTTTTAATTCCATTTAAAGAAGCAGATATAATAACAGAAAGAGCAGATAACCAAAACATACAGGAAACCGAACCTGAAGCAGTAGTTACTGATAGCAATGCAAAGTCTGAATTTGAATTTTTGGTTAAGAAAAGTGTTGAAAAGATAATTGAAGGGACTTTTAAAAAGGTTGTAGTATCACGAAAAGAAATTATAGATACAGATAAACCTCAAATAGAATTGATATTTAAAAAAATATTGTCCTTGTATCCTTCGGCATTCAGGTACTGTTTTTATAGCAAATCTTCCGGAATGTGGCTTGGTGCAACCCCTGAACAGTTAGTTAAAGTAAATGGCCATGAAATAAATACGGTAGCATTAGCAGGTACACAGCTTTATAATGATACCCGTCAGGCAGTATGGCATGATAAAGAAAAACAGGAGCAACAGTTTGTAACTGATTACATAACCGAATCATTAAAAAATATAACAACTGATAGTGTAGCCACCCAACCCTATACCTACAGAGCCGGAAACCTTGTACATATAAAAACAGATATTTCTGCAAAATTAAAGAATAATGGTTTAAAAGATATAATTAATGCCCTGCACCCTACACCAGCCATTTGCGGATTACCAAAAATAAAAGCCAAAAAATTTTTAAAAGAGCACGAGGGCTATGAAAGGGAATACTATTCAGGCTTTTTAGGGGAGATAAATAAAGAGGCGGCTACAGGCACAGCAGGTATATCTGACCTTTTTGTGAACCTCCGGTGTATGAAAATTGAAAATAATAAGGTACATTTATATATAGGGTGTGGTATAACTAAAGATAGTGACCCTGAAAAAGAATTTATAGAAACAGTAAATAAAAGTGTAACAATGCGAAGAGTAATTTAATTACAATGCATCAACGCTTTATATATTAAATAAAAATGAAACTCGATATACTTGTGTTTGGGGCTCACCCCGATGATGCAGAGCTTAGCTGTGGCGCGGTTATAGCAAAAGAAGTGTCTTTAGGTAAAAAGGTTGGAATAATAGATCTTACACGTGGAGAACTTGGTACAAGAGGCAGTGCAGAAATAAGAGATACTGAAGCTGATAACGCTGCAAAAATACTTGGAGTAAGTGTAAGGGAAAATCTGCGTTTCAGGGATGGTTTTTTTATTAATGATGAGAACCATCAGATGGCAGTAATACAAATGATACGAAAATACAGGCCTGATGTGGTTATATGCAATGCTGTTGATGACAGGCATATAGACCATGGCAGGGCAAGCAGATTAGTATCTGACTCATGTTTTCTTTCAGGCTTACTAAAAATAGAGACAACTATAGATAGTACAGAGCAGGAAGCCTGGAGACCAAAGCAGGTGTACCATTAT
Source organism: Dyadobacter sp. (assembly GCA_052038845.1). Taxonomy (GTDB): domain Bacteria; phylum Bacteroidota; class Bacteroidia; order Flavobacteriales; family Flavobacteriaceae; genus Flavobacterium. Next base: position 7,326 of record JBQGDD010000159.1, read on the forward strand.
ATACAATGGAAAAATATAGAGCCTGATTTTGTAGTTGATGTAACAGGATTTATGGAGAAAAAAGTAGCATCGGTTATGGCTTACACGTCCCAGTTTTACGACCCTGAAAGTAATGAGCCTATAACACCCATAGCTACAAAAAACTTTAAAGAAAGCATTTTATACCGTGCTGCAGATTTAGGAAGGCTTATAAATACCGAATATGGCGAAGGCTTTACTGTAGAAAGGTATCTGGCTGTTAACAGTTTAAGCGATTTGATATGAAAAAATACTTTTTTTCTTGTATAAATAAGCATTAGGTGTTATATTTGCACTCGCAAAACAAATGGTGATTGTAGCTCAGTTGGTTAGAGCGTCGGATTGTGGTTCCGAAGGTCGTGGGTTCGAGACCCATCATTCACCCTAAATGCAATCATTTGATAAGCGGTTTTAAAGCAATTTAAAAACCGCTTTTTTTGTCTATAAAATATTGCAAATTCATCAAAATAAAACCACTCATTAAGTGGTTTTATTTATTCAACTATTTTTGTCCAGCATAATTAGAACCATAAGCAGCCAATATTGATTTTACATCTTTTATATCTTTAAGATAAGCTACTGAACCCGGAAAATAATCTGCTGCCGTTAGTGTAACTAATATAATTGGATCTGTGACTTGATCAGTTAGGTGTTTAAACGTTAATAGCAAATTGCTATCTCCCATAGTTGAACTCATAGGTATATATTTTTCATAATACCAATATTCATAACTATATTCAGCCACTGAGCATAATGATAGTAATAGGATTCCCTCATGTGCTGTTTGGTCAATTTCACCATAAACTATCGGAAAGCTTTCAGTAATTTCGGCTTTAACATCTCCTATAATAGCATAATATTCTGAAGGTTCTAACAAATATCCATTATCTGCCATATCAATATGGGGTTGAAAAACAGCATTAACGTATTGTATCATAGACTCTGTAATATGTCCACTCTCATAAAACATATCTCCTAAGGAGGCACGAGAATTTATTAATGCCTCTGCAATATTAATAGCATTATCAAAGTGCACCACAGCCTCCTCAAAACTCATATCAGGTGTTTCAAAATTTGGGTCAGAATATGTAAGCCCATAATTATATTGTTCTTCCGCAGTTAAGTCATCAAAATTTGGATGAGCAGCGATATATGCCAAACAATTGTTGTGTGCCTCACCAACCAAATCAAAATTAAATTCAGAAGTAGTACCGATTCTTTGGTTAGCTGTACTTGCTTCATTGCTTTCTGGCTGGCAGGCAATTATACTGGCACTAATAAAAATAACACCAATCATTCTGGATAATACTTTTTTTTCTCATAAGTCTGATTATTAAATGGTTAAAATTATTTATTGATTTATTAAATATAAAGATGATAGTAATGCCTTTACCACTTTTTAAATAAGTATTCGATTATATGTATTGAAAAAGCGGTATATCGAGCCAATATCAACTATAATTTAATCATAAAAGCCACTCAATGAGTGGCTTTTATGATTAAATCTATTTCTTTTTGCTGGTTATTCCCGTCTTACGCTTCACGGGTTATTTTAGCCCCTAAAGCCCTTAGTCTTTCATCTATTCTTTCATAACCACGGTCTATCTGATCGCTATTTTGAATTATACTTGTACCTTTAGCCGAAAGTGCTGCAATAAGCATTGATACACCTGCACGTATATCAGGCGATGACATAGTAATACCCTTTAGCCTCGACTGGAAATCGTGCCCGATAATAGTTGCCCTGTGCGGGTCGCAAAGAATTATTTTAGCCCCCATATCTATTAGCCTGTCAACAAAAAACAAACGGCTTTCAAACATTTTTTGGTGTATCAGCACACTTCCTCTTGCCTGTATAGCTACCACCAGTATGATACTTAAAAGATCGGGTGTAAAACCAGGCCATGGTGCATCGGCAATGGTTAATATAGACCCATCTATGTAGTTTTGTATTTCATAACCATTTGTATGTGCGGGGATATAAATATCATCTCCCCTCCTCTCAAGTGTTATACCCAGTTTCCTGAAAGTTCCGGGAATAACGCCAAGGTTGTCCCAACTTATATTTTTAATAGTTATTTCACTCTGCGTCATAGCGGCAAGCCCTATCCAGCTTCCTATCTCTATCATATCCGGCAATATCCTGTGCTCACAGCCACCAAGTTTTTCAACACCTTCAATTTCTAATAGGTTAGAACCTATGCCTGTAATTTTTGCCCCCATGCTGTTAAGCATTTTGCACAACTGTTGCAGGTAAGGCTCGCAGGCAGCATTATATATAGTAGTTTTACCCTCTGCCAGTACGGCAGCCATAACAATATTGGCTGTACCAGTTACCGAGGCTTCATCCAAAAGCATATACGCTCCCTTAAGCCTGTCGGCTTCAACTCCATAAAAATATTCTTCTTTATTATAACGGAATTTAGCACCTAAGTTTATAAAACCTTCAAAGTGGGTATCAAGCCTTCTTCTTCCTATTTTATCTCCTCCGGGCTTAGGTATATACCCCTTACCAAAACGTGCCAGCAAAGGACCTACAATCATTATAGAACCTCTTAAAGATTTACCTTCTTCTTTAAAAGCTTCTGACTGTAGATAATCAAGGTTAACCTCATCTGCCTGAAAAGTGTAAGCCCCATGCTCCAGCTTTTCTACTTTTACGCCCAGGTTTTTTAATAGGGTTATAAGTTTATTTACGTCAATTATATCAGGTATGTTGGTAATAGTTACTTTCTCTGGTGTCAGCAGTACGGTACATAATACCTGTAGTGCTTCATTTTTAGCACCCTGCGGCGTAATTTCGCCTTTTAATTGTGTGCCGCCTTCAATTCTAAATGTTCCCATATTGGTATAAAGGTTAGGATTTCCTGTTTTTATTATTTTGGTTTTTGTTACCCTGTCTTATATTTTTCTGTTTCGGGTTATTAAACTGCGTTTTATTGCTTTGTTTTTTATTTACCCTCATTAAATCTGATGAGTTTGATAGCTCTTCGTCTGTTTTAAGCAGATTTATTTTACCGTCTGAAAGCTCTAACAGGTGCTGAAAAATCACCTCATCCTTAACTGTGTCTTTATTCCAGCTCAGGTAAGATTTTTTCATATGGTTGGCAATAACCATAATAAGCGCATTTTTAAGTTCGCCTTCTTCCCATTTATTAGCAACATCTATCATATATTTAATGTTGTTGCCATAAAAGCGGTATTTAGGAAAGTTTTGAGGATACCCCAGCCTGTCAGGCTTTTGCGCCAGCATTTCCCGCGAGGGTATAGGATAAGGGGAGTCAACATCCAGCTTAAAATCAGACATGATAAAAATCTGGTCCCATAACTTGTGCTGAAAATCGGGTACATCACGTAAATGGGGATTAAGCCCACCCATAACTGATATTATATATTTTGCAGCTTTATTGCGCTCTTCCCTGTCCTCTATTTCAGATGCCTGATCTATAAGTTTTTGCAGGTGCCTTCCATATTCAGGTATAATAAGGTGCGTCCTTTCAGAATTATATTCCAGAAAGTTTATCGCTTCATCAGAATTGTACATGTACTTTGTGTTGTTTTATAGTGAAATTATCCCCTCTACTGTAGATAATTCTATGTATTTATCAATAACCGCCTGTGCACTTTCCATTCTTACATTTATAGAAACACTGGTATATTTTCCGGTTTTGGATTGCGTAGTTTCTATAACCGCCCCCATACTGTTAAACGCATTCTCTACGCTTGATATTTTTTCAGCATCAGTAGGCACAATAAATTTATATAAATATTCAGCAGGCCAGAGTGTTGAGTCAGCCAGTTCCTTTTTCAGCCTTTTATAAAATTCTTCGTTTTTACTATCCATTATATGTAATTAATATCCGCAAATATACATCAATAGGTTTATAACTTGGGCAAAAAACAAGTTAAGATACCTGTTTTACAAAAAATGCATTTTATACATCAAAAATATAAATTCAAACCCTGCTTCTTACCCATATTATAATTGCGATTGATGCAAAAGCAAGCAAAAAATAACTGTAATATATAACTTTAGTCACCGCCTTCCTATTCCTGAAAAGGCGTATAACCAATAGGAGTGCAGTACCCATAATCAGGTTAAAAAATATCCACACCATAAATGCACTTACAAGCTGCGGAGATGCTAAGTTATATGTATTTATAACAGCCATAGCTAAAAGGGCTGTAAACACAAATGCCCAAATAAAATATAGGGCAATAAGCATATGAAAGGCTATATGCCTGTAATCTACTTTTTTCATTTAATTTTATATGGCTTTATATACATATACAGGCTTTTTATTTTTACAAACCTGCATGTTTTGTTATATTACAACAAAATTAAAGCCATAATATTATGAACCTGTTTAATGCAGATGACGAAATAAATATTTTACCTTATGATGGCGAAGCAATATACTATGGCCATTTAATGCCTCATGAAAAGGCAATGGATTATTTTTCAAAACTTTTAAACTCTGTTGTCTGGCAGCATGATGAAGCCGTTATTTATGGCAAAAGGATAATAACTAAGCGCAAAGCTGCCTGGTATGGAGATGAAAGCTATGCCTACACTTACTCTAAAACAACAAAAATTGCCCTGCCCTGGACTGGTGAACTTTTAGCGTTAAAAAAAATGGTGGAGCAAAAAACCAAAGTAAGTTTTAATAGTTGTTTATTAAACTTATATCACAATGGCGAAGAAGGCATGGCATGGCACAGTGATGATGAAAAAGCATTAGGCAATAACACTACTATTGCCTCGCTTAGCCTTGGTGCGGCACGCAGGTTTAGTTTTAAGCATAAGGTAACAAAAGAAAAAGCAGATGTACTGCTTGATAGCGGAAGCCTGCTGGTAATGAAAGGCAAAACCCAGGGGTGCTGGCTTCACTCATTACCAAAGTCAGTAAAAGTTAAGAGTCCGCGTATTAATTTGACGTTCAGGACAATTATTTTATAAATTTAAATTAAATAATAGTAAAATATCCCAGACAGAGTTTATTTTTGTATGAAATATATTCTATATATTTACATTGATTTGCTATAATACCCCCGTATTACCAGTAAAAATAATATCAACTAAAAGTTATTAATGCATTATGAAACTCAAGGACCTTAAAAGCTGGGTAAACAAACTATCTGAAGAAGAACTGGAAAAAGAACTTCTGTACAACTCTATGGATTACGGTATTTCGGGCAATGTTACCGAAATTAATAAAAGTGATAACGACCTTTATTATGTAGGCGACGAACCGGTACTGCTGCATACTAAAGACGACCTTAAAAAAAGAGGCTATACCGAAACCGATATTTCGGGTTTAGATATAGAAATACCACAAGGCTGCTATTACATTGAGCTAAGTAATGAATACAGCATATTAGAAAGGTTTATAAGCTAAAACCAAGCCTTAACACTTAACATTTAATTAGATTGCGTTTTTTATAATTTTGGTAAATTAGCTGTTTATAGCTAATACTTATACCATGCCTAAAAACGTACTAACAATTACCCTAAACCCAACTGTAGATAAAAGCAGTACTGTAGAAAATATTAAGCCTGAAAAAAAACTAAGGTGTGCACCGCCTAAGTATGAACCTGGAGGCGGAGGCATTAATGTGTCCCGCGGGCTGGCAAGGCTGGGAATTAAAAACACAGCTTTTTTCCCCTCTGGCGGAAGAACAGGTAAACTACTTGAAAAACTGCTTGATGAAGATGGCGTTTATGAAAAGGTTTTTGACGTAGAGGCAGAAACAAGGGAAAACTTTATTGTAGTAGATACATCTAATAATGAGCAGTACCGTTTTGGTATGCCCGGCGAAAAATTAACTGATAAGGAAGCAGCAGAAATACTTAAAACCATTGATGCAATATCTCCTTTTCCTGATTTTGTAGTTATAAGCGGCAGCCTTCCCCCAGGGGTTGAACCAAGCTATATAAAAGAGCTTGTTTCAATAGCAAAAAAACATAAGGCAAAAGTTGTGGTAGATACATCCGGCGAAGCACTACAGGAAGCGCTTAAAGAAGGTGTTTACCTGCTTAAACCTAACATTGGCGAACTTAGCCGTATGGTAAAAAAACAACAGTTGGACAACGATTCGGCTGATGATGCGGCGAGAGAATTGATTAAACAGGGGAAAGCTGAAATTGTAGTAGTATCTATGGGGCCACAGGGCGCATACCTTGTTACCGCCGATAAAGTTGAGCATATACCCGCCCCATCAGTAAGAAAATTGAGCACCGTTGGTGCCGGCGACAGCATGGTAGCAGGAATGGTATCTGTCTTAGCAAATGGAGGTTCGCTTACAGAAATGGCAAGAATGGGTGTAGCCTGTGGCTCTGCCGCTACCATGAATCCCGGTACAGGTCTTTTTAAGAAGGAAGATGCCGAAAGGCTTTACAAATGGCTTTCAAAATAAAAATTTAGTTTTTAATTGGCTTTTTGTTACCAAAATTTTAAAAGTTTATACAGCATCTTTGTGGTACTAACCTACTAACAAGAATTGCTATGAAAAAGAATATCGACTTAGCCACTATCAAAAACTTTATCCTTACCAATGCACTTACCGAAGATGTAATGCTGATGCTTCATCCATCTAATTTTAATAAACTTATAGTATCTGCAAAGCATAGCGGCAGTTCTTTCTGTATTTCGGGTATTAATATTATTCCGGATGACAGCAACGAAATAAATGAAGATGAAATTGACGTACTTGAAGTAAAATATAACAGCTAATACATAAATTATGAGAACTATAGTTAGCTATGAAAGGGTACAGGAATTTGTACTGGAAAACAACCTTGATGAAACAAATACAATTATACTCCATCCCTACGATTATGACATTGTAGCTACTGAATTTATAATTGAAAACAACTTAATTATGTACCGCCCTGTAGAAGTATTAGGTACAAAAATACTGGAAGATACATCTGGCGAGGTGAAAAGGAATCACATATATGTAATGCCATTGGTGGCGTCTTAAATAGACACAATTTACATTACAAAAAAAGCACTTTTTTAAAAGTGCTTTTTTGTGCTTTAATTACTTATTCTTTAGTTTGTAGTTAATCCTTCTTCTTCCTTAACTGTTGCCGGAGTATAAAAAATATCTACAAGCATATTGTCAAGGCAGTTAATATCAGTCAACGTCCTGTTATCATTTTTAATGTTGCTGTTATCTACAAAATACTTTTCGGAATTATTAGCCATTATCCTTGCCTGCATAGGGCCATATTTCTCTATAATTTTAAGGTTAGTTACCTTTACATTGTATTTATCAGGGTGTACCTCTATTATAAAGTCAAACTTGCAGTTATTTTTTAAAAGCCCTGAGCCTGCCTCGCAGCCTACACGTATTTCGTTACCCACACCGTTAAAAACATTTTCTGCAAATGTTACCACTTTAAGATTTGGCTCCTGGTTTAAAAAGGCAGTAACATCCACGCTTTTTATGGGAAAGCTGCGCTCCCACACCAGCATCCCGTCAACAGACTGAAAACCTGACTGGGCAAATGTTGGCACAGCGAACAATAATGATAATAATAACTTTTTCATAGTATTAAATTATGTACAATTTTAACAAAGGTATTCATTACATAAAAAAACTTTTATATAGCTGTCTACATTTACCATTTAATTATGAATACCAATTAAATTTTTGTTAAAAAAACCCTAAAACAATTACTTATATTTTTATAACATCCTTAAGAATACTTTACCATATAATTAAAACTGAAACAGTACTTAATAAGTAATTTTATAATAGTTAACTTAAAAAACAATCAATTATGGAACTAAGTAGCACAGAACAAAAGAAAAACTTTTCTAAATATGATATGTCTGGTACAGATCCTAACAGATATGCTGCCGTATCAAACGCTAAAGAAGCTGACTCGTATCTCCATAAAGGCAAAAAAAGCATCATTCCGGGATTAAGGGTTAATGTGAGTAAAACTGAAAGGATTTTAATGATAGCCGCCGGGTCTTACCTTTTATACAAAGCCCTTAAAAGAAAAAACAATAAAAAAGTAATGGAAAGCATTACTGCAGGTACTATGCTTACAAGGGGAATTACCGGATACTGCCCCGCTTATGATGCCATTGGCAGAACTGGTTTTTTAAAAGGCGGAAATGTATCTATAACTACGTCTTTATCTGTTGACAGACCTGTAAGTGAGGTATATGAGGCATGGAGAAATCTTGAAAACCTGCCTTTGTTTATGGAGCATATCGAAAATGTGTCTGAGATTAATGATAACGTTTCTGAATGGACGGCTCGTGTACCCGGTGGTATTGCAAAATTAAGCTGGAAAGCTGAAATTTTAGCCGACAAGCCCAATGAGCTGTTAAGCTGGCATTCACTACCAGAATCAACTATCCACAATGCAGGTAAGGTAAAGTTTAAGGATAACGGAACTTCTACAGAAGTTGAAGTAACTATTACCTATCATGCCCCGCTGGGTAAAGCCGGAGAGGCAGCCGCAAAATTACTTAATCCACTTTTTGAAGGTGTTGTAAAAAAAGATATTGAGCAGTTTAAAGAATATATGGAAACCGGCAAATAACCCAAAGCCGTAGCAACTACTGTTATTTTTAAAAAAGTAAACACCGGATGGTTAAAACTATCCGGTGTTTATTATTATAATAAAGGCAGTTTTACAATACACTGTAAATGCCCGCTATTACTGTTACAGCTACAATGCAGGTAACAGCTATTTCAATGTTTTTAATAATTGTATCTTTTCGTAAAAAAGATACGTAAGCTTTAGACTTATATTTCATAGCAAGTATTTTTTAGATTGTTAAACTAATAAATTATAGAAAACAAATCAAACTTTTAACATTAATATTACATTTAGCTATATAAATACAGGCGTCAATATCCCGTTAATAATTATTATTAGTGCTTTTATTAAAGATGCTTCAGGTTTTGCTATCAGCTATGTTTGAGTAAATTTGCTGCTTTATCCAAACAACAAAGTGAGTAAAAAAATTGTAGTTATAATAGGCGGACCGGGTTCTGGCAAGACAACCCTGATTGAAGGACTTAACAATAAGGGCTACACATGTTACCCTGAGGTTTCAAGAGAGGTAATACTGGAAGCCCGTAAACAGGGTTTTGAACAGCTTTTTTTAGAAAAACCACTGCTGTTTAGTGAACTATTGCTTGAAGGAAGAATAAAACAATATAACCAGGCTGTTAAAGATGAAAGCAGCATAGTGTTTATTGATAGGGGAATACCCGATGTTTTGGCATATATGCATTATATTGGCGATGCCTACCCTGCCTTTTTTGATGAAGCCTGCCATGAACATAAATACACAAAAATTTTCTTTTTACCGCCATGGGAAGATATATACACTGCTGATGAAGAGCGGTATGAAAATTATGAACAGGCTAAACTTATAGCAGGGCATTTAAATGAAACCTATAAAAAATACGGCTACGATTTAATTGAAGTGCCAAAAGATACACCCGATAACAGAATTCTTTTTATATTAGAGCATCTATCGTTATAAGTATGCAACAGGCGCTCGATATCCTTCAAAAATACTGGCAGCACACAACCTTCAGGCATCCGCAGGATAAAATTATACAATCTGTGCTTGAGGGTAAAGATACCTTTGCACTTATGCCTACGGGCGGTGGTAAGTCG